>JABGWC010000139.1 GCA_018645765.1 Gammaproteobacteria bacterium
CAGGGTGGTGCAGCGCAAGGTATTGGTTGGGCGCTGAACGAAGAGTACATCTATGGCGATGATGGTCGGCTGCAAAACGCTGGATTCTTAGATTATCGAATTCCGGTGTGCTCTGATTTGCCGTTTATTGATACGCAAATCCTTGAAATCCCAAATCCAAACCATCCTTATGGTGTGCGGGGTGTGGGAGAGACCTCGATTGTGCCGCCATTGGCTGCAATTGGTAACGCAGTTTCAAATGCCGTTGGGGTTCGAATGACCCATGTGCCGATGTCGCCGCCTCGGATTCTGAAAGCCATTGAGGATGGCCAGGCGTAACCTAAGGCTGCGTCATGGAGGTTCAGCTATCGGGTATTTTGAGTCAGGCCGCTGGTGGTGCGCGCTCGGTGGAGTGTACAGGCGCGACCATTGGCGAGCTGCTGCAATCGCTTGTTCTGCGCTATCCCGAGATGCAAGCGCATCTCGATGATGGGGTCGCGGTTGCGGTTAATGGCGAGATCTATCGAGATCGCCGGGACCAACCCGTTCCAAGTAACGCAGACGTCTTTTTGCTACCGCGAATTCAAGGGGGCTAGGGGCGGGTTGTGCGGCTAGGGCTATAGTTTCAACCGATCATCAAATGCAACGACCCGTCTTGTCTCGGCACGCCGCATCGGGTGCACGTAGTGCATGTAATACGGCGGGAAGAGAATGATTTGGCCGCTTTTGGGTTGATGATTCCGGCTGGCATCCTGCTGCCCTAAGGACACCGCATTCAGGTTGGGGTTGATAAATTCCAGAGTCCCCTTGGGCGGTGGGCAGTCGGGTACGTTGACGTAATAAATGCCTGAAATTAAGGTGTATTCCGTTGCATGGAAATGGGGGGCTTGCCAGTCGCCTTCACCCAAGGATACGACCCAGCTGGAAATTTCAAAGGGCGTAAACAAAGGGTCAGCGTTGAGTACCTCGGCCAGATAAATCTCAATGGAGGGCATAACAATCTCTTGTCGTAGCTGCCGGATCTCGGGATAGTCTAATTCTAAAACGCTTAAGCCGCGTTTGGTCTGATAGCCCCCTTGGGTGGTATTGACCGAAAGCGGTGCTTCGTTGGTGTAATCCGCATGAGGGTCGTGTTCCAGTTGATCGAACCGCTGCTGAAGCGCCGTATTGAGATCGTTCACGGCCTGGAAAGTGCGAACGAGGACCGTGGTTGGAAAGTGTTGTTCAACGCGCTCTTCGCTTACTTGAATCATGGTGTTGCTTCTCCCTTGAGCGCAGAGTCCCTAAAGCGCTAATTGGTAAATTAGCGCCTGTCCTGACCGAAGGCAAATCTAAACGTGGCCTTCCCAGGGCCCCTTGCATATCCACGTCCCAGTAGCGTGACGCAATCAATCCCGCGCGACGCAGTGATGAGCGCTGTGCGGTAAACCGCGATCCGAATTAAAAACGGGCTCAGGTTAGGCTCCGAGATGAACCGCTCTGCAGTTTTTGCCAGCTTGCCAGGTGTCTTCGAGCTGTCTACAGTAAGGTCAAAATTGGAGAGAAAACGGTGACGAACCCAACAGAATTTTGGCCGCCAGCGCGGGACTTGCAGCATCAAAGTATTGGTTTCAGGTTTCGGGGACATGACTTCGAGGGTCACATGGTTGCGCCCAGCGCGTCGGTTGGGCCGCGACCACTGGTTTTGGTTATTCACAACTATCAAGGCCTCAAACAATTTGATCGGGATGTGGCGGAATATCTTGCTCGGCTTGGTTACGTTGGGCTGGCCATTGATATGTACGGCGATCGTGTGCCGAGCGATGAGCGCGAGTTTCCGACCGACCCGCGCGGGATCGAGGCATTTCAAAAAAAATGTTTTGAGGCAATGGTTTGGTTGGACCATGATCCTGAATTGTTTCGGGGATTACTAGACGCTTGGATCAACGCAGGCAAAGCCGAGGCGTGGGTGCATGATGCGGTATCGCCTGCAGCCATCGGTTATTGTTTTGGGGGGATGGCGGTTTTAGAAGGCGTTCGGGGCGGGCTCGATTTGAGCGCTGTGGTCTCTTTTCATGGTCTACTCCAAACGGGTGAAGATCCGAGCCCAGCCCGGTTTGGTGCGGTCCGGCCACCTCTGAAGCCCATTCCTAATGAATACAATACCGAAACCATTATCCTCATCGAGAACGGGGCTGAGGATCATTTGGTAGTGCAAGCGCACAAAGACCGATTTTTTGCAGAGATGGATGGGGCCGGCGTTGATTGGAGTTTTGTGGATCATGCGAAAACGCCCCACGGCTTTGCATTGCCAGGCCGCATTGGCCCACCGGGTCACCTGCATGAAGGGGCGGACCGCCGGTCCACGCAGAATATGCTGAGTTTATTGAAAGAGGTCTTTCCGGATGTTGAGCAGGCAAGGGTTGAGTGTAATGCCGCGGGCACCAAGATCCCGTGAAACCATCGCGTGACCTGAAGAGCGCTCTAATCAAAGCCCGGTGCGTTCGCCCGTTGGCGTGCCTGCAAGGCGCAAGTTAGCGGTGACTTGATGGGCCTTTGTGACTCAGAACAACCGGTGTCAGGATCTGAGAAGGTTCCACAGTCGTCGATGCTCGCCTTCGCATAGAATGCCGTTTCAGTTTGCGCGCAGTAACGTAGCTTGATTTTGGGTTCACAACAGAACGATCAGTGGGGTGGTTTAATGGTTTCGACGAATACAGTTTTTGACGCGTTTATTCACGCGCACCGGTGGGCGGTGCTGACCCATTTGAAGCGCGGCGGCGCACCAGCCTCGTCGGTGGTTGCCTATGCGGTCGAGGGTGACTCGATTGTGGTCTCAACGCCGGGTAAGACGTTCAAACGTCACGCGATGGAACGGGACCCTCGGGTTAATGTGTGCGTGATCAATAATCGCGAGCCCTTTAACTTCGTTTCAATTGAGGGGGCTGTGACTATTGAGACGGAGCACCTAGAAGATTCAACCCGTCGTGTTTTCGAGAATATTGAAGAGGTGGGTTATGCCCTGCCCGAGAATTTAGGGCAATGGTTGAAGGCGAGCGATCGGGTAATCTTACGGATTGCCCCCAAACACTTTCATGGGGTGATTCGGTCGGTGTAAACCGATTTTCAGGATAAGAGGGCTTGCGCTGATTCAATGCGTCCGATGCGCGTTTGAGCAGAGGGGCTTTGTCTTGTCAGAATCAAGAGATTCTATTGCAATATCCCAAGGGTCCGATAGGATTTGCGGGTCAAAGGCCTTTGGCCCTTAAGTTTGTTGAAACCGAGAGTTAGCTGCAGTTGAGAACGAGATGAGCAAACCAAAAAAAGACTTAGATTGGGGGAACTTGGGGTTCTCCTACGTCGAGACAGAGTTCCGATTTTCAGCGCGTTGGCGCGATGGCGTTTGGGGTGAGGGAGAATTGGTTTCCTCTGCTGAGATGCAGGTGCACGAAGGCTCAACGGTTCTGCATTACGCACAATCGTGTTTTGAAGGCCTCAAAGCGCAAACGGCCGCGAATGGCGACATTTTGCTCTTTCGCCCGGATCTGAATTGTGCCCGGATGGGTCGAACCACGCAGCGACTGCTCATGCCGCAGGTGCCCGAAAGTTTGTTTATGCGCGGGATACAAGAAACCGTGCGGGCGAATGCCGCTTGGGTGCCGCCTTACGGTTCTGGCGCAAGCCTTTACATTCGGCCTTTCTTGATAGGCATTGGTGAAAATCTTGGTTTACGGCCGGCACCCGAGTTTGAATTTAGGGTGTTTGTTTCACCGGTTGGGCCCTACTACAAAGGCGGCGGTTTGAGTCTGATTGACTTGGCGGTCGTAGATCTTGATCGTGCTGCGCCCAAGGGGTTGGGCGCGTTCAAAGCCGGTGCGAATTATGCCGGCGGGTTGATGGCGACTCAAATGGCCAAAGAGTTGGGGGCCCAGGAGGCGCTTTACCTCGACCCCGCCGAACATCGGTTTTTAGAGGAAGCAGGGTCGGCCAATATCGTTTTGAAGATGAAAGATGGCACGATCGTGACCCCACAATCGGAATCAATTTTGCCCGGTGTGACGCAGCGTAGCGTGATGACCTTGGCAGCGGATCTTCTTGGGATGAAAACGCAGGAGCGCCCGGTTGAGTTTCTGAAAGAAGTCGCTGATATTGAGGAATTCGCCGCCTGCGGCACGGCTGCTGTTATCTCGCCAGTGGGGCGCATCCGGTCCGGAGATACCTGGCATCGGTTCTATGGCAATGGTGAGGCCATTGGTCCCGTTACACAGCAGTTGTATGACCTGTTAATGGCGATTCAAAAAGGTGAACGCGAAGATCCCAACGGTTGGACGCGCCCAGTCTGATCAGCTCAGAACAGCGAGGATAACGGGTTGCCTTGTGTCGCTGGCGGTATCGGTAATCTGATCCAAAATCTAAAAAAAATTAAAATCGCGAGGCACTCAGCGTTCTGCGGTTTTAATCGGAACTAAGCGATGCACCAGGGGGCGCACCGGCGCGTTCAGCGTTGGACGCGTAGCGGTCATGACAGCGCCTGCGAGCTATGAGGCGTTCTGATCAGGCGCAATAGGTCGCTCAAAAAGGCCGGTTTAAAAATTCGCCGCGTTGCTCTGGTAACCGCTTACAAACTTTGGGTCTGATAACGGGTTAGGCGGCCAATTAAGCGCGCCGTCGAAAAAGTAGCACCAGGATCACGGCGACCAATCCCAGAAGCAACCGAGGATCCCCGGGATTCAAGCTCGGCTCCGTTGGGACTGCGATGGTTTTAAGCATCGCACCCAATTTATAGTCATGGCGTTCAGAAAATCTTGGATCGTTGATGATTTCCATAATGTCCCGGCGGCTGCGATAGCGCATTAAGGCCGTTTGCGTCCAGTCACTCGCGCCGGGCGCGTTCAGTAAGTCCATTGCGCCGGCCTGGACGGGTGCGAGAAAAATGGGGTGCGAGGCGCGCAGGAACATTGTCGGATACATGTGCGCCATGTAGTGGTCTACAAGCGCCATGGGGTCGGCACCCGGGCCCGTTGCGGGTAAGTTTGGCGGTGTTGGGTTGAGGTCAATCAGGTTGACCATCACAAACTGATTGCCCGTGTCTCGCCGCATGAAATCCTCGATGACGTTGAGGTTTTGGGGCGCGGCGTTGTCCTTTTTCATTTGGGCGAGGTGCGCGTCAACCTCCGTGCTAGTTAACGGCCCGCCGGTATTCGTATACCAAAAGCAAAACAGTAAGTAAGCGGCTGCGATAAAAACGGGAGGACTTATCAGACGGTTCAACATAAAGGGTTCCTCAAAAGGTTCGGTTAGTTGGGCCAGTAAATAAACGCATCGCCAACCTCATAGGGCTGCTCGCTATGCTTATCGATCAGTTGGGGGGCATTAATTAAGCTCGGCCACATGGGTTGTGCTTGCGCCAAGCGGTGCGCATCCAATTTCTCGTTCAGCAGTTTGACGGTCTCGGGCTGCTCGTTGGCCAGATTAAATTGTTCGGTGGGGTCTATTTCTAAATTAAATAGCCAAACTTTCCGGGGTTGCTGGGCGCGAATCATTTTCATGCCACGATGTAGAATGGTTTCTTGATGACCTTCTAGCCAGAACAGCGTTTCGTGTGGCGCCCCGGCCTCAGTGCCATTCAAATACGGAAGCAAATTAACGCCATCAATAATTCGGTCTGTGGGGGTCGCGACGCCTGCTGCAGCGGCAAAGGTTGAAAACAGATCCATGTGGTGAATGGGCGCGTCAAATTGCGACCCGGCCTCAATTTTAGCCGGCCATTTCGCAAGGAACGGGACGTGGGTGCCGCCCTCAAACAACGTGAGCTTCCAGCCGCGATAGGGCTGGTTGATATTGGGCAAGCCGATATAGGATGCGCCACCATTATCGCTGGTGAAGATGATGAGGGTGTTGTCGGCAAGTCCGGTCTCCGCCAGCGTCTCGGTGATGCGACGAACGCTGCGATCCAGGGCCCGAATCATCGCGGCATAAACGCGTAACGTGTGATCCTCGATATGGCTCAGCGCCGCATAGTCTGCCCGTGTGGCTTGTAGCGGGTTATGAATGCCCCAATGCGCAAGGTACAGAAAGAACGGCTCGTTTTGATGCTGCTCGATCACCTTAACCGCTTCATTTGTGTAGTAGTCGGTGAGATAGCCTGACGGCTCGAATGTTGGGCCACCATTAAACGATGCGGCATATTGGGCGGTGCTCCACACCATGCGTTCGATACTCTGATTCTCGCGCTTTGCGTTTACCACGTCCGGATGATCTTCCGGGAGGTACAGCATTCCCGACATATAAAGGCTGTCGATGAAGCCTTGATTTTGAGGCAGCATTTCCGGCATTTCAGCGCTCCCGCCAAGGTGCCATTTGCCAATGTGTGCGGTGTAATAGCCTACGTCTTTTAAGAGCTCGGCGATGGTAATTTCTGATGGGGGCAGGCCTTGTGCGGTCATGTCTGGCATGTCTTCAATGCCCGCATCGTTGAAGTGAACCGGTAACGGTCCAGGGTTTAACTCTTGTGCCCATTGAAAGATGGTGGCGCCAATTTTATAAAAAGGCGTGAACTCAAAACCGAATCGAGTACTGTACCGGCCGGTCAAAATGCTCGCTCGGGAGGGTGCACAAACGGCATTTGCTGCATAACCCGATCTAAACTGAACCCCATCTTGAGCTAGAGCGTCGATTGCTGCGGTTTGCAAGGATCCGTCGGCGGCGCCGCCGTTATGCAGCGAAATGTCATTAAACCCCATGTCGTCAGCCAGGATGAGAATAATGTTGGGCGGCCGCTGGCTGGGCGGCTGGGCTGCCAGGGTTGGCCCTTGGGTCCACAGAACAGGCTGGTTTGGACCGACGGGGAGTTGCCAGGCTCGAAGGGTCGGCGCAATCGATAGCAAAATATCAAGCCGGTTATGCCAGAGGCTGCCAACGATGAGACTGATAAAAAGAATACTGATGCCGACCTTTTTCATGCGCCCGGATTTTTTCGGTTTTGGTTAAGGTAGCGTACAGACATTTATAATGACTGTCATTATAAAGCATATGGCAATCAGCGTACCTGGATGAGGGTGTTTGGGTCCGATCGGTTTTTGCTGAGTAGGCGCGGTGCTTGATGGTCGTACCCGGCGTTAAGCTTTAAAAGCAAGACGGTAACCCATCGAGATGGCCCACGTTTGGTGGCGACCAATTGGCCGACGCGGTGACTGGGTTGCCCTATCGGTTACAGAGTTAACTCCGGTTACCTTAATCAAGCCCAGCCTTCGGCGTGGGCTGCTTACAATCGTCTGATGTCGGGCGCGCTATGCCTTTCACGGTCGTAATGAGAGCCGATATTCAAGGCGCGGAGGCCGGACGCCATGGGCTATAATCGGGTCCGGGAAAGCGATAATGCGCCTGGCAAAAGGCTAATTTAAGCGAATGGGATGAGCCTGATCGCTATTCTGTATTGTGAGCGGCTAGGCCGAATTCGGATGGATATTGAAAAGCCAGCACCGGTGCGTTGCAGGGCTTTGTGAGGTGAGGCTTTGATTCAAGCGAAAAGCTTGAGGCCGTGCTGACCTAAGGTCCCATGACGAAGGACCGTTTTCAAAATTGTCTGAGCACCCGTTCAGAAGGGGGAGATTGTCATTGTGGAAGACCAGACGCCCTATCATGTGATTTGCTTTAAATGGGGCACGAAATATGGCGCTGACTATGTGAACCGATTGTATGGCATGGTCGCAAGGAATCTCTCGGCAGAATTTTTGCTCCATTGCTTTACCGACGACGTCACTGGTATTCGGTCGGACGTCCGGTGCCATGATTTGCCCGATTTAGAGTGCACGGTGCCGATCAATGTGCCTGGCATGTGGCGTAAGGCTGCTGTCTGGCGAGCGGATCTTGGCGGGATTCAAGGTGTTGCACTGTTCGTTGATCTAGATTCTGTCATCGTTGATGACCTGACGCCGTTTTTTGAATTCGGCGATCCCAGCGACGTGATTCTGGCGAGAAACTGGCTGAAGCCGTTTTCCAAACTGGGTCAAACCACGCTGTTTCGGTTCAAGGTGGGCGCGCAGACCTACTTGTTAGAAGATTTTCAAAAAGACCCACAAGGCATCGCCGAGCGTTTTCAGTTTGAGCAGCATTACGTTACGAAATCGGTTCGAGGTGGCGTTCGATTTTGGCCGAATGCGTGGGTCAAGCATTACCGCGTGCATTGCTTGCCGGGTTATCTTGGCCGCTACTTTCGGCCAGCAGCCCTACCAAAGGGTGCGCGGGTGATCGCCTTCCCGGGCGAGCCCAATCCAGCAGATGCCTTGGTTGGTCAGTGGACCCATGGCGCCCCGGTGTCCGCAAAAACACATTTTTTAAACCTGTTTTACCCCGAAAGGCGCGTGCATAAGAGCTGGCGCGGCCATCTTTGTTGTTTTCAAAAACCGTGCCCCTTCGTCCAACTACACTGGCGAGAATAGGGGGATTAATCGCCGAGTAAGCGTTGGGCCGCGCAATGGCCGGCGTAAACTGCGCCCTCGATCCAGCCCGGCCAAACGGGTGATACGTCAGCATTTGCGATCTGGAATGTCGGGTCTTTAGCGCCTAAGGCCCAGGCTGCATCAAGAACGGCTGCTTGGCCTGGGCGCAGAGTCATCCAAGCGCCTTGTGCGTTGGCATCGTGAGTCCAGGCGTGAACGCGTGCGCTCGAGAGGTGGGCAGGCGGTAGGCCCAAGGCCTGTGCGGCGGTTTGCGCAGGCGTTTTGTCATCTTTGATCAGGCAGCCGGAAGTGTGGGTTACGTCCATAAAGGCCAATGTCGTCGGGCTGGCCGAAATTCGTGATTCAAACGGCTTTGTTGAATCAAACCAATGTTTCGCACTGCGATTCGCGTGACCGTTTCGGCTTGCTTGCGACAGTGACGGGTCCGTTAGAAAAGGTAAATCCAGAGCATGCAGTGTATTAAAGGGTATGGTCACAATCACCGCATCCGCAGGCATAACCCGATGATCTGCTGTGATGACTTCAAACCCAGATGAGCGCCGTCCCACGCTTGCGGCCCGCTGCTCGAGATGGATGTCGGCGGCCAAAGGCGCGCCGAGTGCGACCGCTAGCGATTGGGTCCCGCCAACAATTCGATATTCTTCGGCGGTTATTGCAGCTCGGGTTGAACCGAACATTTTGAAATCCCGAAGGATACCCAGCGTGCTAAAAGTGCTTGGGTCGGCGCCGGTTAAAGTTCCGGTCCAGGCGAGGAACAGTTCTCGGATTGCGGCGCTTGATTCTATTGCTTTGAGATAGTCGCGAAAGGGGCAGTCGAGATGCTGATTGATCGCTGTGATCCAAAGCTTTGAATCAATGAGGTTTAAATCGTCGTCGATTCGAGCGAGCAGCGACTGTAACCTGGGATCCCAAGGATCGGCTGGGGCCCCGGTGTCTTGCCAGTACCAGGTTGTGTCGGTCTGCGGCAAGGTTTGTATGGCGATGTCGTTTTGGTGCAGCGCTGCCATCACCCTTGGATGATGGTCGCGGTGCACAAATTCCGCGCCTTGTTCCTCAAGATGCCCCTCAACTTTTTTGGTAAAGGTTCGGCCGCCGACCCGGTCATTGGCTTCTAAAATACTGATCGCCCAACCTTGATCTTTTAAAGTACTTGCGGCGGTAAGTCCGGCGATTCCGGCGCCGAGTATGATCGCGTGCTGCTGCATAGATTATTGCCTTATGCCGGGTAAGTCAGCCCATTCAAAAACGGTGCTGCGTTATTTTATTCTCATCAAGTGCCTTCGCATCTTCGCCAGGCTGAGCTGGCTTGTTTGCTCGATGAAAATTGTTCTGTTTCGTTCGCGGTCCCTGTGGATTACATCTTTAATTTGGCGCATGAACGGCCCGTCAGCACCGCCCCAGTTGGGCTGCACTCAAAATACGTATTGTTTGGCTAACCAGAAATGAAAGCGCGATCATTTAATGTTGGCCGCGAGGTCCCCAATCTTTTAGCTTTCTACGTAATAAATCGGCGGTTGCCGATGCCTCAACCTCGTTGGTCGTAAAAGCGGAGGCGGCATAATCACTGACGCCAGCGGCGGCGAGTGCTTCGAGGGCATCCTCAACTTTGGCAGCACTGCCCACGAGCGCTAAGTCGCCTGGCGCGCTGATGCCCTCACGCACGAACATGGCCTTGTACGAGGGCAGCGTTGCATAAAAGGCGAGGTTTTTGCTGATCAAGTCTCGAATCATATGTTCGTTGTCGGTCACGCAGATCGGGAGTGTGGCGAGGATTCTAGGTTCACCGCGCCCAGCTTTTGCGGCGCCCTCAAAGAGTCTCGGTTTAATGTGTCCTGCGATGGTTTTAGGGCCTACCCACGCAAGGGTTGTGCCGTCACAACGATGGCCAGCGACTTTAAGGGCTTGGGGTCCGAGGGCGGCCACTAAAACGCTGGGGGCCCGCTCTGGCGCTTTAAAAAACCGGCCATGGCTAGAATAAAAATCACCCTCAAAATCAACGGCGCCAGTGTTGATGAGCGGCATAAGAACCGATAAATAATCCCGCAGATGCCCGATGGGCTTTTCAAAGGCAATGCCGAGATCGGCCATCATCGAGGCATGGGATAAGCCGATGCCCAGTGTTAAAGGGCTTTTGCACGCACTCGCAACCGTAAGCGCTTGGCCTGCCAAAGTCATCGGGTGGCGCGGAAAGGTCGGTATGATGGCAGTGCCCAGTTCCATCGCCTGAACGCTTTGCCCAACAAGGCTCAGCACCGTGAGGGCATCGAAGCCCCCGGTTGGGTGCTCCGCCAGCCAATAGCTATGAAACCCGTCCTGTTCAGCTTGTTTTGCATTGGCCTCAACCACGGCGACTGAGGCCCTCTGAACGAGGCCGGTTCCATTAATGCCGAGTTTCATAAGCGTTCCTTTTTAAATGGCGTCGGGTTCCTAGGCTAGGCTCGCATAAAGGCCTTTGCAGGCATAGTACAATGCTAAGGTTGCTTTGTTGTAACGTCGTTAACACGGGAAACGATTTCATGGCGATTGACTTCGAGTCATTAGATTCTCTTGATCGAAAGCGTATTTTGTTGGTTGATGATGACCCCTTTATTTTGGGTGTGCTTGAGAAGTTATTGGGCTTGCTGGGACTCAAGACGATCTTGCAGGCAGGGGATGGTGAGCAGGCGTTAATGCTCTTGGAGGGCACTGCCGTCGATTTGCTGATTACCGATATCTTAATGCCCAAGTTGGATGGTCTGTCGCTTTTGAAGAAAATTCGTTCAGGTCAGTCGAGTGCGGTTGCGAGTCTGCCGTGTATTGCGGTCTCGAGTTTGGGTGAGGAGGCAACCCTTCCAACTGCTTTGGCGTTGGATGTAATCCGGTTTGTTCAAAAGCCCTTCAAGGCGCTGATCCTGATTAAGCGTTTGTTAATCACGTTGTCCGAAACCTTTTCTGAATCCCTTGATCATCTTTACAGCGATGTGCCCATTGAGGTCGATCGGTTTCAGCTTGGTGGCCACGATTAACCAAACCCAACGACGCATCAGGCGCAGCATATCGGGCTGGCGTTATGCGAAAAGCGCACCGTGGTGTCTCTGTTTCAATTGCGGCCTGACATGCAGTTGGCGCAGGATATTAAAACCAAAAGTGGTACGGTGTTATTGTCAGCCGGTTTTACGTTAAACCAAACGAGCGTTCACCGGATGTGGGAGCATGAGGACAACTTGGAAAAAACCAGTTTTTGGGGTGCTCGCTGGTTTTAGAGCGGGGTGAAGGCTGCGCGGTGAATGAAGGCCGGTGAGTATAGGGATATGCTTTAGTTGGGTTTTCGGTGATCAAAAAAGTGGGTTAAAGAGACATTGTTGAACAAGCGCGGGGCCTAAAGCATTGTGTTTTTAGCCCGGTTTAAGAAGGAAATCATTCTATGAAAACAGAGCCGTCAAGCATTACAGCGTTGCTAGAACAATTAACATTGGATCAGAAAGTCAGGCTCGTGACCGGGGCAAGCTTGTGGCGAACCAATGCGATCCCTGAGCTTGGCATTCCAGTCCTAAAAGTAAGTGATGGCCCTAATGGCGTTCGCGGGGACGGCGGCGCGAGCGCCGCGTCCTTTCCCGTTGGGATCTGTATGGGCGCAACCTGGAACCCAGACTTGATCAAAACTTTAGGGGTCGCGATTGCTGAAGAAGCGAAAACCAAAGATGTCCAAGTGGTGCTTGGGCCGACGATTAATCTGCACCGAACCCCACTTGGCGGTCGAAATTTTGAATGTTATGCAGAGGATCCAATCTTATCTGGGGAGCTGGCGGCAGCCTTCACCCAGGGTGTTCAAAGCCAAGGCGTTGGGGCCTGTTTAAAGCATTTCGTTTGTAACGATTCTGAGTTCGAACGGCACACGATTTCGGTTGAGGTCGATGAGCAGACGCTGCGCGAGGTCTACCTGCTACCGTTCCAAATTGCGATTGAAAAAAGCGATCCTTGGACCATTATGGCGGCCTACAATCGCGTCAATGGGGTTTACGCCTGCTCTCATGATGAGTTGCTGAATCAAGTTTTGAAAAGAGAGTGGGGGTTTGAGGGTTTGGTGATCTCGGATTGGTTTGCCGCGAAAGAAACACTCAAGAATGCGCTGGGTGGTCTGGACCTTGAAATGCCCGGGCCGAGCCGAGTTTGGGGTGACGCGCTGCGACAGGCGGTAACGGATGGCCTTGTGGCTGAGTCGGTGCTCGATGATAAGGTTCGCCGCTTATTGCGCGTGCTGCAATGGAGCGGCCGACTTGATTCCCCGACTGAAGCGCCGGAGCGCAGTGTCGATATCGCCGGGCACCGAACCGTTGCTTACCAGACGGCAGTTGAGGGCATGGTCTTGTTAAAAAACGAGGGGGTGCTGCCGTTGGCTCGGAGCAGCATTCAGA
>JABGWC010000281.1 GCA_018645765.1 Gammaproteobacteria bacterium
GCTGAAGCAGGCTTCCCCCTGTATGATATGACGCCGAATCTGTCGGATCAGGGGTCTTTGCAGCGTGGGGCACAAACCTACATGAACTATTGTCTGGGTTGCCATTCGCTGAAGTATCAGCGGTATAAGCGCACCGCGGAAGATATAGGTGTGCCAGAGTCATTGATGCTGCAGCATCTGGTGTTTGACCCCAATACTAAAATAGGGAGTTTGATCGAAAATTCGATTTCATCAGACAACGCAAAAAGCTGGTTTGGGGCCGTGCCACCTGATTTAACGTTATACACCCAGCTGAAGGGCGGGCCGGAATATCTCTACACCTACCTTTTAACCTTTTATGAAGACCCGAGCCGACCGTTAGGCGCCAATAATTTAGTTTATGAAAACGTTGGGATGCCGCACGCGCTCGCCGAACTGCAAGGTGTTCAAGAAAAAGTTTGCAAACAGATTCCAAAGCTCGCAGCCAATGGCGGCGAGATGATGGATGCGTTGTCTCAGAATTATGTGATGGAAGAAGTTTGCGGGATGGATTTGGTCGCAAGAGGGTATAGTCCGTTGGCATTGATTGAATCATCAGGGCGGTTGTCCGCAGAAGAATATGAACAGGTTGTCTATGATCTGACGAATTTCCTGTACTACGTTGGTGATCCAACGCGGTTGGAGCGGGAGCGGACGGGCGTATTTGTTCTGGTTTTTCTGGCCTTTTTCTTTGTGCCAGCCTATTTGCTCGCAAGAGAGTACAAAAAAGAGTTTCACTAATCGCTCAGGCGTAAGAGGGGAAAGGGGATGAGCGTTATTTCGAAACATTCTTCAATGGTTTTTTACTCGGATGGGGCTGACCACTATAGTCAGAGAGTTCGAATGGTTTTGGCGGAAAAGGGCGTCGCCGTTGATATTATCAATGTTGAGAAGGGGAGCCTGCCAGAAGATTTAGCGGATCTTAACCCCTATAATTCGCTACCAACGTTGGTCGATCGCGAATTAGTGCTGTACGAGTCAATGGTCATGATGGAATATTTGGATGAGCGCTTTCCACATCCGCCGTTATTACCCGTGTATCCGGTTGCTCGAGCCCAAAGCCGATTGTTCGTGTACCGGATTCAGCGGGATTGGTGTGGTTTGGTGGATACCATCGTTGCGGGGCGGTCAAAAGACACCGTGATCGACCGTGCTCGAAAAGAGCTTCGGGAAGGCCTGATTACGATTGCGCCAATATTTTCTGAGAAAGAGTTTTTCATGAGCGACGAATTTACCTTGGTTGACTGTTGCTTTGTGCCGATTTTGTGGCGCTTGCCGGTGCTCGGGATTCAATTGCCGCCTAAAACGGCTAAGCCTTTAAGTGATTACATGACTCGAATGTTCCGGCGAGAGTCTTTTCAAGCGAGTTTGTCTGAAGCTGAAATGGATATGCGGGATTGATTCGGCTACAGCCATTGGCGTTCGGCACTTGCTTTGTCGCATTCTAAAATCCCCTTTTTGATCAAAGGACTTCTGGACTGGATGGTCGAGGAGGACTTGACGCCCTATTTAGTGGTGAACGCTAACCTTGAGGGTGTGCAAGTGCCGGAGGCCTTTGTTCAGGCTGATGGCACGATTACGTTGAACTTAAGTGGTCATGCGGTTCGTAATTTTGCGATCGAATCTGATGGGCTTGGATTCAATAGTCGCTTCCAAGGCCAGCCGCATTCGATTTGGGTCCCTGTCGGTGCGATACTCGGGCTTGTTAGCCGGGAGGCGTCAGACGGGTTATGGTTTCCTGAGGATCAACCCAGCGTTGCGGGCGCCGCTCAGGTGGCACTCAGTGACGTCTCCGGGGAGGCAAGTTCCGAGACAGGTCAGCGCAAAGACATGCCTAATGATACTGGCGAGGTGGAAAAGCCTCGGGGCCGGCCAAATTTGACCATCGTTGACTAGTCTAAGCAGGCTCAGTTGAGGTATTCAAAGGCTTGAACGATCTTCTGGACACCGAAGACTTCCCGGGTTAACTCGACCGCAGCTTTGGCTTCATCTCGGGTGAGTAGGCCCATCAAGTAAACCGCACCATTTTCAACCACTACTTTGGTTCGGCCTGCATCAACTGCGCCGCTGGTGCTCATTTTTAGTTTGAGTTTGGTTTTGAGTAGCGCGTCATTGGTTCGAACAAGTCCGGCGGTTGGGCCGGCGACTTCAAGTTCATTGTGTACTTTGGCGATATGTCTGATTTGTTCGGCAATTCTGCCGGCGTGGGCTTTTGCGGCTTCTGTGTTGGTTTGTCCCGTCAGCAAGGCAACGCCATTAAAGACGGTCACTGCGACGTTCATGGCCTTAACGTCCGGAATGGCAGCTTTTAGGTTCTGCATGATGAGTTTTGCAGACCGTCGGTCATCAAGCTTTGTGCCGAAAGTACGCTTGCCGAGATTGTCGTCTTTAGGAGAAAGGGTGCCACAAGCGCTTAGCAATAATGTGACCGCTATTAGATAGCCAATTTGAGAAACCTTGGTCATGATGTTTTCCTTGTGCTTGGCCGCTATCTTGCCAGTACCTATTCAGGAATCAAGTCTTCTTCAAAAAATGCACCTTCGATCCAACGATTTTCAAGGCCAAAGCTGATGAGGTCGAAGCGAATTTGGAAGGTCGCATACCGGGGGTTATTCATTAAAAAATGTCGAGCGGTTTTTAAAATTCTGTTTTGTTTGCGGTGATTGACTTGTGCCGCTGGCGTGCCGAATCGGTCTGAGCGTCTTTGTTTAACCTCACAAAACACCAGCAGGCATGCCTTGGTTGCGACGAGGTCAATCTCGCCAAAGCGGCAGTGGTAATTGCTTGCAATAAGGCTATAGCCGCGGTGTTGTAACCAGCGGCTGGCTCGATCCTCCGAGGCTTTTCCTCGATGGTTCGGTTTCAAATAGATTCGGTCACAGCAGGTAGTGTTGTCACCTCGCCGCTTTCAAAAAGGCCCCACATCAGGCGCCGCGTCACGGTTTGTTGGTCCATGATAAGGGCGCCAGTTAAACCGTAGAAAGGCGTTTCAGGCATTTCTCGTAGCACTCGTAGCCTAGGCATAATGTTGAAGGCGTCAAGTCCCAGAGCGAACAAGCCGCCGAGTGGACCCTTGGCCTCGGGCCAGGCTGTTTGAATTTTAGTCTCGAGTGGGGCGTCGGGGATCAACTTCCAGGGCATGTCGCAAAATCGAATTCCGTTGAGGTCGAGGTTGTTAATTTTGGTCTGATTGTTCTGATTAACGAGCGAGGTCGCAAAAACCGGCAGGTCGTCCGCGTAATAAAATGCCAGGGCCGGATTAATTTGTTTTGAATTCTCCGCACTGGCGAGCAGGGCGATCATGTCGATATCTTGGCGGCGACGCGCATTAAATTCAAACGATAAGCCTGTAATGCGTTTTAAATCGTTCGCTCTGGATTGACTCTCATCGACCTCAAGGATTCTCCGGACAAACGCCGCATAGCTTTCGTCTTTGGAAAATCGTTTTTCCGTGATTCTGATACCTGCATCCGTGCCAACAGCTTCCCGAAAGGCGGCGGTAGTTCGGTCTCCCCATTCATCGATTGGGGCAATGAGTAAAATATTCTTGTAGCCGAGCTGCTTGCCATGTTCTGCGAGTTGCTTGGCCTCATCTTCTGGTGCCAAGGAAAAGAAAAATAGATTGCCGTTTTGATTTGTGCTCGGACGCAACGTGGGGATCCTGTTGAGGGCTAGAACGGGAACCTTTAGTCGCGCTTGAGCGAGTTCGGTGACGCGATTTTTATCGAGTGGACCAATAACGAAATCGGCGCCAGCTTGAGCGGCACGTTCCACCAAGTCTAAGGTTGAGCCTGATTGATTGGTGTCGTAGATAATGAGTTCGGATTCTCGGCCCTGGTCGAAGTGCGCTGATAGGATGCCCTTCAGGATAGCTTGGCCTGCTGAGGCCAGCGGACCGGTTTGGGGCAGCAGAATGGCGACCTTTTTAGGTTGACCTGCGACGACGCTGTCGAGAAAGGCGAGTCGTTTCGGAAGCCGTTGCGCTGCGGGATGCCCTGCCCAAAGTTTTTTCCAGTTTGTGAGCGCCCTCAGCTGCTGGCTTGGGCGGTTTTGAAGTTGTTTGGTCATGGCAGCTAACGACAACCAGCCTCTCAAATCGTTTGTGGCCGCATTAGTGGCATAGCGCTTCAAAAGCGCGGCCGATAGGGTCATGAGGCCATTAAAAAGTTGTTCGTGATTGTCTGCTGCTGCGGTATCCGTAAGGATGGGGGTAATCAACGTTCGGGTTCGAGCGGCCGCGAGCATGCGGCCGGTTTGCTCATAGGCGTTGGCTTTCGTTATGCCCAGGGCAATCTGGTCTTGGTCGGTCAGTCCAAACTCGGTGAGGTTGTTTTGGTTCAGCAGTGCAAGTGCTTGGCCTGCTTTGCCATCGATCAGTGCCAACTGTGCTTTTGTCAGCACATAATCGACTCGTGTGCTTGGGGCAATATTTGAAGCCTGAATCAAGGTGAGAATACGGTTTGCGTCCTCAAATTGCCCTTGCGCTAATGCCAATTTGGCGGCTTTTGCTCGAAACGTACTGGCGAGGGGTTCTCGGCTGAGACTGGCTAGCCGCAGGCCCTCAGTCACCGAGGTGATTGTAATATTGCTGGGGTCGATTGGGCTTTGGCTTGTTACGCGAGGTTGCCCAGTTGGGCGACCCGGGTCGCTCGCACAGCCGGTGACCATAATCGCAACCATTGCGAGCCAAGCGCCGCGTTTGATTCGACGCGATACGGTTAGATTAAAGTGGTGCATGGTTTCATCGAAAGGCTGCCTGTTTGGTCTCATTATGCCATATTGGCTTTAAGGATGATCTTGCGTTGATGGATAGGTTGAAAAGCCTGGTCTGATGTTTTTTTCTCGATTGTCTGTTGGCTTTTAGATCCTGCTGAGCATCTTCGGCCTAAGGCGTTGCTGTGTCTTGTTTGGATGGTTGCCCGCTCTGTAATCCATTAACCTAAGGTAACTTAGGATCGAGTGACACAACCTGTGAGCAAATTGTATATAGTGGCGACGCCGATCGGCAACCTGAAGGATATCTCGCTCCGAGCGCTCGAGATTCTCGCATCGGTCGACTTGGTCGCCGCGGAAGATACTCGACATACTCGTCGGCTATTGGATCATTTTGAAATCAAGCAGAAGCTGATTGCGTTTCATGATCACAATGAACGTCGTCAGACAGATTTGTTAGTGGACCGAATCAAAGCCGGGGAGTCGGTTGCGCTGGTCTCGGATGCGGGTACGCCGTTGATTTCAGATCCTGGGTTTCGCTTGGTGCGCGCGGCGCGTGCTGCGGACGTTGTCGTTGAGGCGGTGCCGGGTGCCTCCGCGCTTACCGCCGCGCTTTCGGTGTCCGGTCTACCAACCGATCAGTTTCAGTTTTTAGGATTTTTGCCAGCGAAAGGGCGCGCCACGCGGCTTGCTGAAGTGAGTCAGTATCCCGGCACGATTATCTTATATGAAGCGCCTCATCGGATGGCCTCCTTACTTGAGACGGTTCTAGAAGTCCTAGGGGGTGATCGTGAGCTTGTGATCTGCAGGGAACTGACCAAGCTCTATGAGCAAGTGGTCCAGGGGCTGGCGGGTGAGGTTCGAGATCAAATGATTCGGGGTGAAATTCCGGCCAGGGGTGAGTTTGTGGTCTTAATCAGCGGTGCAACGATTGTGCAATCGGTTGCACAAATTGAATTGGATGACTGCTTGCGTCTGCTTATTGCTGAGCTGCCGATTTCGAAGGCGGCTGAGTTGGCGGGAAAAATGCTTGGATTAAAACGCAATCTGGTTTACAAGCGTGCGCTGGCCCTCAAGGCTGAGGCCGGCTAGTTGTGATCAGCGGGCGATGGCGGTAAGCTCAGTTTGGGAGTTAGCCAGGTAATCGCTGCTTTAGCAGAGGAAAGTCCGGGCTCCATAGGGCAGAGTGCCAGGTAACGCCTGGGGGGCGCGAGCCCACGGCAAGTGCAACAGAAAGAAAACCGCCAAGTTTTCTTGGTAAGGGTGAAATGGTGCGGTAAGAGCGCACCGCGCGGCTGGTAACAGTTGTGGCAAGGTAAACCCCACTCGGAGCAAGACCAAATAGGAACTCGATGACTGCGGCCCGCAGGTGAGTTCGGGTAGGTTGCTATAGGTGTTTGGCGACAGACATCACAGATGAATGATTATCCTCGAC
>JABGWC010000211.1 GCA_018645765.1 Gammaproteobacteria bacterium
CGAAGCCATCTATGAAGGCATGATTGTTGGGATTCATTCTCGAGGGAATGACTTGCCCGTCAATCCGATTAAAGGCAAGCAGTTGACCAATGTGCGGGCATCGGGCACCGATGAAAATATTGTGCTAACGCCGCCAGTGAAGTACACGTTGGAGCAGGCGATTGAATTTATCGATGACGACGAGCTGGTTGAAATCACGCCGAACCATATCCGGCTTCGAAAGAAGCTGCTCACTGAAAATGAGCGAAAACGTGCGTCACGAGTTAAAGTCGAATAATTCATGCAACCACTGTTCCCGGAAATAAAACCGTACGCGCGGCATCGGTTACAGGTTGATGCGTTGCACAATCTTTATGTCGATGAGAGCGGTAACACCGCCGGACTGCCGGTTGTTTTTCTTCACGGCGGCCCTGGCAGTGGCTGTGAGTTTGATAGCCGCAGGTTCTTTGACCCCGCGGTGTATCGCATCATTTTGGTTGACCAGCGCGGATCGGGTCGCTCAACGCCTCAGGGCGAGACCGAGCACAATACGCTTCACAATCTAATAAAGGACCTGGAGCAGATCCGTGAACTGCTTGCAGTGCCCGCTTGGGTAATCTTTGGCGGTGGTTGGGGCAGCACCCTTGCGCTGGCGTACGCAGAGCACCATCCTGCGAAAGTCCTTGGCCTGATTCTAAGAGGCGTCTTTCTCGGTCGCCAGGCCGACATTGACTGGATTTATAAAGATGGTGCGAAGGCTTTCTTTCCAGAGCATTGGGCGGATTTTATGGCGCCGATATTGAGCGATGAGCCTACGGCGCCGTGTGAAAGCTATCGCGAGCTTATGGCCTCAGACAATGATTTGGTTCGTATGACCGCCGCAAAGGCCTGGTCTGTATGGGAGGCGCATTGCGCTAACCTGCACCCCAATGCGCGCCTACTGAATCATTATGCCGCACCTCACAGGGCTCTAACTCGGTGTCGTATCGGCACCCATTATATGGTGAACGGGTGCTTCCTCGAACCTAATCAAATCTTGGCGCAAGCCGGTCAGCTGAAAGACATCCCCGGTATCATTGTGCAAGGTCGATTTGACGTGCTGACGCCGATGGCGGCGGCGCATGCCTTGCAAGAACATTGGCCCGGTAGTGAGATTCTGGTTGTTAGAGAGGCAGGACATTCTGCAACCGAGCCTGCGATGATTGATGCGCTGCTGCGTGCGACTAAAACGCTTGCTCAGCGCCTTGATCTGCCCAGTAACGACCGTCTGTGAAAGCGCTGATCCAGCGGGTCAGCACTGCATCGGTCACCGTTGCGGGCGAGACGGTGGGTGAAATCGAAAGCGGGCTGCTCGTGCTCCTCGGTTTGGAAAAACCAGATACACAACTCGTCGCGCAGAAGTTGCTGAACAAGACCCTCCGCTACCGCGTTTTTAATGATGCGGCGGGGCATATGAATTTGGACGTCGCGCAAGTTGGCGGCAGTCTTTTAATTGTTTCGCAATTTACCCTGGCGGCCGATACTCAAAAAGGCTTGCGGCCCTCATTCTCCTCGGCGATGCCGCCTTCGGGCGCCGAAGCGCTGTATGAATTCTTTGTCGCTGAAGCCGCTTTGGTGCTGCCTGTTGCAACCGGTCGATTTGGCGCGGACATGCAAGTGCATTTGGTGAATGATGGACCGGTCACGTTTTTACTGTCGGCAGATTAGCGCGCTCTGATCTTGCGCGGCCTTAAATCTCTGATTCTGGTTTCGATTCTGGGTCTTTGGGCACCAAAAGATCTCCAAAAATGATGCCGGCTTCAAACAAGAGCCACATGGGGATAGCCAGTAATATTTGCGAGACAACGTCCGGCGGTGTCAGCAACATGCCAACGATAAAGCAGCCCACTATGACAAAGGCCCGTTTCTCTTTGAGCTTTTCAGTTGTGGTTGCCCCGGACCATATGAGTAACAGGGTTGCGATCGGTATTTCAAAGGCAATCCCAAATGCAAAAAACAGCTTGAGTACGAAATCAAGATATTGATTGATGTCGGTCATGATCGTGACCCCTGCCGGCGCGATGCTGGTGAAAAAAGCAAAAATCAGCGGAAACACGACGAAGTAGGCAAAGGCCATGCCGGCATAGAACAAGACAATGCTGGACGCGAGCAGGGGGCCCGCCAGCCGTTTTTCATTGGCATAGAGGCCCGGCGCAACGAAAGCCCAGATCTGATGCAGAATAAACGGAATCGCAATAAAAATCGCGAGGACCAAGGCGAGCTTGAAGGGCGTTAAAAAGGGAGATGCTACCTCGGTTGCGATCATGGTCGCGCCCTCTGGCAGGAAAGCGCGCAAGGGGGATGACACGTAGCTGTAAAGGTCGTTGGCGAAAAAAAACAACGGTATAAAAATCACTAAAACAAAGCCCGCAATTTTGAGTAAGCGGCTTCGAAGTTCGATGAGGTGTTCGATTAAGGGCTGGCCCTTAGTGCTGTCTGCGGGATCATTCTGCTCTGTCATTGGGCGTCCGCTCGCTCTGGGTGGCAGAGGTGGTTGTGCCAAGCGCTGACGCTTGTTTGGCTGCGAAGGCGGCGGCGTCTTGAGTGGTCTGAGCGATCACGGCTTTTGATTTTTCTATTTCCTTAAGAATGGCTTCGTTGTGAAGCTGCTGTTTAATCTCATCAGCACCGATTCCGCGCTCGATTTCGGATCGGAGATCGCTGAAGCCTTTCTTGAATCGGCCAATCCAAAGTGCGATTGAGCGAATGGTCTGTGGCAGTTGCTCTGGGCCGATAACGATAAGGCTGACGACGCCGATAATCAGTAATTCGGGAAAGCCAATATCAAACATGGGTTAAGACTTTTCTTTATCCGCCGCATCGGGGGCTAAATCGGTGGCCTCACCGGCATCAGGCACTGCATCTTTGGCTTCATCGGGTTCAGGTTTGTCCTCGTCTGAGACAGCGTTCTTGAAGCCTTTGATGGCGGAACCGAGGTCTGGGCCCATGTTTTTCAGCTTCTTTGTCCCGAAAACCACGAGCAAAATAATGAGGATGATAATCAGTTCTGTTGGTCCAGGCATAGGTTACTCCGCACTCGTTAAGGGTCGAGATTTTTTTTCCTCGATGCCAGAGGTGCCTTCTCGGCGTTCTAGTTCAGTCAATACCGCCTCTGGCGTGAGGTCATTATGCGCCAGTAAAACCAGCGTGTGAAACCAAAGATCGGCCATTTCTGAGATTAAGCGTTCGCTGGGTCCGCCGGGTTCCTGATTTTTTGCCGCGAGAATCAACTCAATACTCTCTTCGCCGACCTTCTCTAAGATCTTATCGAGCCCAGCTTGATGCAGGCTGGCAACGTAGGAGTGTTCCGGGTCAGCAGGACGTCTTGAAACAATAACCTTAAATAGTTCTGAAAGCGTGTCAGGCATCCGAGTAGATCTCCGCGGGATCTTTGATGATGGGAGCGGTTTCTATCCACTCACCATCTTGATATTGCCGATAAAAGCAGTGGGCGCGTCCGGTATGACAGGCGATATCGCCGATTTGCTCGACTTTTAATAATAGCACATCGCCATCGCAGTCTAGGTGCAGGCTCTTGATTTCTTGGAAATGGCCTGATTGTTCCCCTTTGTGCCAAAGGGCTTGTCGCGATCGCGAGTAGTAATGAGCGTGGCCTGTTTCGAGGCTTCGCTCAACGGCCAGCGCGTTCATCCAGGCCATCATTAAAACCGATTCGGTTTGATGGTCAACTGCTATGGCGGCAATGAGGCCGGCCTCGTTAAAGTGTAATGCAGATAAGACATTATTTTCGGTCATTGAGTTAACCTTTTCCTTTGAGGATTTGTTGGAGTCCGACGCCGCCAATGATGATACTTGCGATAGCCAGCCCTGAGGTAAAATCACCACCCAAGCTCGGGTTGATGAGAAGGCCGATCGCGGCGAGGCTCAGAAGTAAAATACCGAACTGCTGATTTTGGCGCTGGCCTTGTTGTTCAAGCACGCGTTGAACGCCTGTGAGCTTTCGGCTCTGCCGTTTTTGGGAGGCCGTTATCAGGTCGATTCGGCCCGGGGCAAGTAGGAGGTTTCTCGGCAAGTTGGGTAGTGCTTGAGCCAAGTCCGGGGCGAGGTCTTTAAGTTCTGATAAGAGGTCCGGCAAGCTTGTTTTTTTGGCGCGCCAGCGCTGCATGAAGGGTGCCGCGGTCGCCCAAAGGTCTAATTCGCCATAAAGGTGACGGCCAATGCCTTCGATGTTGAGTAGCGTTTTTTGCAGTAACACGAGCTGCGGCTGAATCTCCATTTCAAAGTTTCTTGCTGCGCTAAATAGGGCGATTAGAAGCTTGCCGAATTCGATTTCAGACATGGTTTTACCAAAAAGCGGCGCGCAAACCGCTTTGATGACCGCCTCGAAGGCATCCGCATCAATGTGATCTGGGACCCAGCCGCTGTCGATATGGGCCTCGGCAATATCGCGATAATCTTCATTGAAGAACGCAATCAAATTGCGGCCGAGGTAGTTTCGGTCGTCCCGAGTCAGTGCGCCAATGATGGCGCAGTCCAAGGCGATGTACGTTGGGTTCTCGGGGTCTGTGACATTCACCAAAATGTTGCCTGGGTGCATGTCAGCGTGGAAGAAGTTGTCGATGAAAACCTGGGTGAAGAAGATCTCAACGCCTAAATTAGCGAGGCGTTCTAGATTAACCTTAGCCTGAACCAATTGTTCTCGATCGCTGATTACGATGCCGTGAACGCGATCCATGACAATCAGATTGTCACGGGTAAACGTTGTGTGAATTCTGGGTACCGACAGTTTGCCTCGAGGGAGCCAAAGCGCGCGCAATTTGATGGCGTTGGCGGCCTCTTGCACAAAGTCTAGTTCCGCGAGGATGACGTGGCGATAGTCTCGAACAATCTGAAACAAATGTAGGCGGCCCGCGTCTGGCAGGGCTTTGTTCAGGAGTGCAGCGAGGCTTTCAAGGAGCGTAAGGTCCTTGAGGATCAGGGCTTTAATGCCCGGGCGTCTGAATTTGATGACAATTTGAGTGCCGTCGGCCAGCGTGCCTTCATGGACTTGAGCGATCGACGCCGCCGCGAGCGGGGTTGGATTGATCGTTTGGAAGTGCGACTCAAAGTAATCGCCAAGTCCGGCTTTGATGGTCTCTAGAGCAAGTGATGAATCGATGCCGGGAACCTGATCCTGGAGACTCGCAAGTTCATCACTGACGGAATCCGGCAACACATCTCGCCGAGTCGAGAGGAGTTGGCCGAGTTTGATAAAAGCAGGCCCCAATTCGATGAGGGCTAATTTTAAATCCGTGCCGATGCTCGGGTTTGGCGGGGGCTTTAAGCGCAGCGGAAGGAGTAATACTGTAAGCCAAAACGGTAGCCGCAGGCCCAGGGTCGTTAATCGATCAAGACGGTATTTGCTGGCAACGCGAGTAAGCCTTACAAGCCCCCTTATCGAGATGCTAACGGGTTTCATTCACAGCTCAGGCGCGGAGGCGAGGTTTGTTGCCGTCTTCTCATCTTGAAAAGGCGCCTCACCATAATGAATTGCGGCAACGCCACCCAATAAATTATCGTATCCAACGCCAACAAAGCCCGCTGTTTGGAGCATGGCTTTTAGGGTTTCTTGGTCTGGGTGCATTGCGATGGATTCCACCAGATATTGGTAGGGGCTCCCATCCCCGGTAATCCACTGCCCGACTTTAGGCCATAAACCTGAAAATTTTTGATACAGAGGTGCAAGACCAGGATGGGTTAACTTAGAAAATTCCAAGATAACCAGGCGTGCGCCAGGTTTAAGGGCCAAGCGCATCGCCCTTAACGCCTTTTCCTTGTCCGTCACATTACGAAGGCCAAAGCCGATGATTGCGGCATCTAAACTTTGATCCGGCAGTGGCAGAAGTTCCGCATCGCCTTGGACGAGCATTAAGCTTGCGTGACCCGCATCGATCAGGCGGTCTCGGCCGACGCGCAACATGTCTGCATTAATGTCACACAACAAGACTTGGCCTGATGGCCCGACGCGCTTGGAAAGTAGGATCGATAGATCGCCGGTTCCCCCGGCAAGGTCAAGCACGGTATCGCCAGGTCTTGCTCGGGTTATCTCAACCGCCATCCGTTTCATTAAGCGATGACTGCCAAGGGACATCACGTCATTCATAATGTCGTATTGACCCGCAACTTTTCTGAAAACATCGGCAACCCGGTCGGCTTTTTCCGATTTCGGAACCTTTTGAAACCCGAAGTGTGTTTGTTCTTCTGACATGACGTTAAGACTTAAGGCGAAGTGACAATATTGTACACCCTTGAAAACAGCCAGGGTTAATTGAGCGCAATAAACAAAGGCTCTCGAGACGCGTTGGCGGCGCTCAATCGCTCAAGGTACGCCTGCCAATAGTCTCCCTCGTGCGCGGCGAGGTCAAAAAGATATTCCCAGCTGAATATGCCCGAGTCGTGGCCATCCGAGAATTCGATGCGAATCGCGTAGTGCCCTTGGGGGATGATGTCTTTAAAGGAAACCAGTTTCTTGCCCGTTTGCAGAACCGATTGCCCGGGTCCATGGCCTTGGACTTCTGCTGAAGGAGAATGCACCCTTAAGTACTCGGCGGATAATTGAAAGGTGTCAGCCGCGTAACGAAGTTCTAATAGGGCGGACTTACGATGAATTTTTATCTCAAGCGGCTGCAAGGGGAATCCTTTTGATTAAAGTATATAGCGGCTGAGGTCATCGTCTTCAGCAAGGTCGGATAACTGCATCC
>JABGWC010000304.1 GCA_018645765.1 Gammaproteobacteria bacterium
ATTGGTGATGTTTTTTCAGTTAGCGTCGGCCGCGTTAGTGGTGTTGGTCATAGCGGACGGTTTTATAGATTTGAGACAACGAATTCAGTCGAGAGAGGATTAAGTCATGGAAATTATCTTGTTAGAAAATGTTGCAAACCTAGGTGGGTTGGGCGATCGAGTGAATGTAAAACCAGGCTATGGCCGGAATTACCTTGTGCCCCACGGTAAAGCCGTGCCAGCAACTGCGATCAATATTGCAGAATTTGAATCCCGTCGGGCTGAGTTGCAAAAAGAAGCTGACGCACAACGTCATGCGGCCGAGACACGCGCTGCAGGAATTAACGCCTTGTCGATTCGCATCCTAGCCAATGCGGGTGAAGAAGGTAAATTGTTTGGTTCCGTGACGGTTCGGGATATTGCTGATGAAGCAACCGCCGCCGGTGTTGAAATCGATCGTAGCGAGATTCGACTGCCTAGCGGCCCCTTAAGAGAAGTGGGTGAGTATCAGGTCGAAGTTTATTTGCACCCCGAAGTCAGTGCCCATGTCAGTGTGGCGGTTGAGGCCGAGGAAGCGTTCACATCCTAAGACCAATCCTTTAGTCTAAGGGACCCATTTCTAGAGAGTTCTCCTTGGCCATCGAACTGGATGATCATCAAAATTTGAAAGTTCCGCCTCATTCAATCGAGGCGGAGCGATCGGTTCTTGGTGGCTTGATGCTGGACAGCCAAGCCTGGGATCGGATTTCAACGCTCATTTCAGAAAACGATTTTTATCGTTCAGAACACCGTCCAATCTTCCGAGCCATGCAATGGCTCGTTGGACAAAACAAACCCCTAGATATTGTGACCCTCGCCGAAACCCTTGAGCTGCATGGCGAGCTTGAGCTGGTCGGTGGCCTGGCTTACCTGACGGACCTTGCAACGGGCACGCCAAGCGCCTCAAACGTTGCTGCCTACGCCGAGATTGTTCAAGAACGGGCAACCGTGCGGAAGTTGATCAGCGTGGCGCACGATATCGCAGAAAGCGGCTTTAATCCGCAAGGTCGCGATAGTGCACGGTTAATCGATGAGGCAGAAAGCAAAGTCTTTAAGATCGGCGATGAGCGTCCGAGCCATGGTGGGCCTGAGTCGGTGCGGCCCTTGCTGGCCAAAGCCATTGAAAAAATTGACGAACTGTATCTAACCAAGGGCGCGCTAACCGGCATTAGCTCTGGTTTTCAAGACATTGATAACATCACGAGTGGTTTGCAGCCCTCTGACCTTGTGATCGTGGCCGGCCGGCCCTCTATGGGTAAGACCGCCTTTATGATGAATATTGCGGAAAGCGCCGTTATCTCTGGCAGTAAACCGGTCGTTGTTTTTAGCCTAGAGATGCCCTCTAATTCACTGATTATGCGGATGCTGTCGTCTTTGGGACGCATTGATCAAAGTAAAATCCGGAGCGGGCAGCTGGGCGATGATGATTGGCCTCGTTTGACGTCTGCGGTCACGCTACTCAATGATAAGCAGTTGTTCGTTGACGATACGCCCGGTTTGACGCCAAATGAGATGCGGTCTCGCAGCCGAAGAATCGTTCGCGAGCACGGCCAAATTGGTATGATCGTGGTAGATTATTTGCAGCTCATGCAGACGTCTGGCACACCGGAAAACCGTGCAACCGAGATCTCAGAAATATCTCGGTCCCTTAAGTCGATTGCGAAAGAGTTTGACTGCCCAGTTATTGCTGGGTCGCAGTTAAACCGAAGTCTTGAGCAGCGCACGGACAAGCGGCCGATTATGTCGGACCTTCGTGAGTCAGGCGCAATTGAGCAGGACGCTGATCTGATTATGGCGGTTTACCGCGATGAGGTGTATCACGAAGACACCCCAGACCGCGGCGTTGCAGAGATCATTATCTTGAAGCAACGAAATGGCCCGATTGGCCGAAAGAAGCTTGCCTTTATTGGTCAGTACACGAAGTTTGAAGATCTCGCGAGAGACTATGACGACTACTACGAGTGATGGTTGAGGACGCAGCAGTTGCAATCGATTTGTCATCGATTGTTTTTAATTTTAAGCAAGCCAAACGAGCAGCACCAACTAGTAAAGTAATGGCGGTGGTGAAGGCGAATGCTTATGGTCATGGCGCGGTGCGAGTTGCTCAATGTCTTCAGGCCGCCGATGCGTTTGCTGTGGCCCGTGTGCGCGAAGCCGTTGAATTGCGATCTGCTGGTATCAACCATCCGATTTTGTTGCTGGAGGGGGTTTTCGATGAAGCCGGCGTTCAGCAAGCCCAGCAATATGATCTTGATGTCGCGCTGCATCAGCCCTACCAGCTTGATTTACTCAAAAATACAAACCTGAAAGTCTGGTTAAAACTCGAAACGGGCATGCATCGTTTAGGGTTGCCAGCAGACTTTCTTAAGGTCTGCGCCAGGACCTTGCCCGCGCCTCGGATTTTGGGTGTGATGAGCCATTTTTCCGATGCGGATCAGCCGAGCTTGCAGAAAAATGCCAGTCAGCTCGAAGCCCTACTGGCGCTTGCCGCGCCGCTGGGTTTGCCGGTCAGTATGGCCAATTCAGCTGGGATTCTTGCCGGGCTGGGCACGCGCTGTGATTGGATCCGACCCGGAATCATGCTGTATGGCGCGAGCCCCTATCTGGATCAAGCGGTGTCGCTACGCCCTGCAATGTCGCTCACCGCGCCGGTTATCGCGATCAAAGCGCTGAGCGCGGGCGATACGGTGGGTTATGGCAGTCGTTGGCAAGCAGAGCAAGCTTGCAACGTTGCGGTGCTCGCCATCGGGTATGCCGATGGCTACCCTCGCCAGATCCAAGCAGGGACGCCGGTTTGGCTCAATGGTCAGCGAGAAACGATCCTTGGCCGGCTATCGATGGACATGATGACCGTTTCCGTGTCGTCCAAGGCGTTGCCTTTAATCGGGGATCGAGCGCAGCTTTGGGGCAAAGATTTGGCCATTGAAGACATTGCGCGGCAGGCAGACAGTCTGCCCTATGTTTTGATGTGCGGTTTGGGCCCGCGGGTTACACGAACCTATCCTTCGCCATCCACTGTGAGCCTTGAATTGTGAAAAAATCAAAAATTGCGTTTGTTTGCCAGGATTGCGGCTCCGAATACACCAAATGGCAAGGACAATGTCATGACTGCAATGCCTGGAATACGTTAAAACAAATTCAATTGGGCAATGTGCGGAGTGAGCGCCGCCGTGAGGGATATGCCGGCACGCTTGAGGCGGTACAAACCTTGGGTGAGGTGGCGCTGGCAGAGCAGCCTCGTTTGGCATCCTCATCGGATGAGTTTAATCGAGTTTTAGGCGGGGGTTTGGTAGCCGGATCTGCGGTATTGATCAGCGGCTCACCCGGCGCAGGCAAGAGCACCTTACTGATCCAAATTTTGTGTGAGCTGGCGAAAACTCAGAACTGCTTATATGTCACCGGTGAAGAAAGCCTCGCGCAGATTGCGATGCGGGCTAACCGGCTGCGCTTGCAGACGGATCGGCTTAAGGTGATGTCCCAAACCAGTGTCGAGGCCATTGCTGCGGTTTGGGATCAGGAGCGTCCCAATGTGCTGGTGATCGACTCGATTCAGGTGATGCAAAGCGACTTGATCGAATCGGCGCCAGG
>JABGWC010000284.1 GCA_018645765.1 Gammaproteobacteria bacterium
ATCCAGGCGATCGCATCGTCCTGACGCAAGGACAGTCCTGGGTATTGAAGCTTAAAGAACCGTTTGGCTAAACGCAGATGTTCGCCGTCGATTTCAATGCCGATGGCGCGCTGCCAGGGTTCAAGGTGGTATAACTGATGCAAAGCGGTGCCGCCGCCAACGCCCAAAGCGAGAATTGTTTTGGGCGGCTCGGCTTGTAATAGGGCAGGCAGGCTCAGTAAGTCCCAAACGGCGCCCTGAAAGATTTGTTTGGGGTGCCACTGGCTATGAAAGGCGCCGTTGGTGTAGAGCCGAACGGAAGCGCCTGCTGTGCGAACCTCATAGGTCTTGCCTGCGGCGACGCGCTGATACAGACGGGTCAAGGGTCTTGCTCGGTTTGAGTCAGCCGAACTTGATCCAGCAAGGCCTGGGTGACCGGCGGCTGCTCAAGGTCACCGCGATCGAAAGCATTCGCTAAGGCTTTACCCAGCTCCACGCCCCATTGATCAAAGGCATTGATGTTCCAGATCGCGCTACAGGTAAACACTTTGTGTTCATAGAGCGCGATCAGCATGCCCAAATTAAAAGGCGTCAGCGCATCCAACATGATGACGGAGCTGGGCTTGCTACCAGCATAGTCTCGGTGTGAATCCGCACCAGGTTGACCCTGTGCAAGGGCCGTCACCTGGGCTGCTAGATTAAGACGCAATGCGCGGTGCGCGGGTTCTGATGACAGGGAATCCTCGCCAAAGCCGATGAAATCAAGCGGGACTAGGTGAGTGCCTTGATGGAGCAGCTGGAAAAAAGCGTGCTGGCCATTGGTCCCGGTTTGACCCCAAGTGATGAGACCCGTTTGATAATCGGTCGAGCGGCCTTCCCGTGTGGTGCTTTTGCCGAGGCTCTCCATATCGAGCTGTTGTAAAAATGATGGAAAAAGACTGAGGCGCTCGCAATAGGGAATCACCGCTTGGGATTGAGCACCCAAAAAATTGCCGTACCAGACCGACATTAGGGCCAGCATGACGGGTAAGTTTTGCGGAAGCGGCGCATTAGAAAAATGTTGATCCATTGCATGACCGCCGAGTAATAACGCCTCAAACGTTTCAAAACCGGATTGCAGGGCGATGGTCAACCCAATGCTTGACCACAGGGAATAACGGCCGCCGATGTCTTCGTCAAAGGCAAAAATTTGATTCGGGGCAACCCCAAAATCGACAGCCTTTGCTGCAGCGGTCGTCAACGCGACCAGATGTTGGGCCCGTTTCGGGCTGTCGGGCAGACTCGCCTGCAGCCAAGCTCGCGCGGTTCGCGCGTTCATTAAGGTTTCTTGGGTTGTGAAGGTCTTGCTTGCAATGACAATAAGGGTTGTCTCTGGATCGCAGCGTCGTAGAACCGTATTAATCTCTGCACCGTCCACATTGGCGACGAAATGACAGGTTAATTGGCTCGTGTCTGGGTGATCGAGGGCCTGACAGACCATTTTGGGGCCAAGGTCAGAGCCGCCAATACCAATGTTGACGATGTGTTTGAAAGGTCGATCGGTTGCGCTTTTTAACGCGCCAGAATGAACCGCCTGCGTAAATTCCCGGATCGCTTTGAGGGTCGGGTCCGCACGTATAAAATCTGGCGTGCGAATCCTGGTGTGACCCACCGCTCGACCTTCCGTTAAATTGATGGCCCCTCCGGAAAATAAGCCCGCTCGAAGCGTCGCAAATGGCGATGCGTTGAGCAGAGCAAGCAAGCCCTCAAAAATATCGATGCTCATTCGGTGGTGGGATACATTGAGGGTGAGTTCATTGAGCTGCAAGTGGGCCTTGCGCTGCCATTCGGTATCGTTCATCGCTGTCTGGACGCTGGGCGCTTGTTCCGACAGCGCCTTCAGGGTTTGCCAGGCAGGGGTATTCGGCGGATAAAACGGCTCAGACATAGGTGGGCTCCGAAATTACGTTAGTTTACCAAGAAAAGGCTATAACGCGGTGCCTAAGTCTTTGCCGAAGGCCTTTAGCGAGGCCTTCAGCGAGGCCTTCAGGGAAGCCGAGCGGTGCGGCGGGGCTTGGTTTCTGCCGCTCGGATCACGCAAGGCATCGGCGTATTGATCTGGATGACGTAGAATAGATGGCGCCTGTGTTAAAAAGTGATTGATATGTCCCGCTTAAAAATTTCGTTCGCCCTAATACTCATTCTGATTCTGCTGTTGTTCTTTGGTTACGGTGGCGGCGAGTACTTGACGTTCTCCGCAATTAAATCAGCCCAGCAGACGCTCCTTGGGATTGTGACGGATGCGCCCGCTTTAAGTTTTTTTGGCTTTGCGGTGATTTACATCATTGTAACGGCCCTATCGTTACCAGGCGCTGCGGTGTTGACCCTGCTCGCAGGCGGATTGTTTGGGTTATGGCAGGGACTTATCTTAGTGTCTTTTGCGGCCAGTATTGGCGCAACCTTGGCGATGCTGGCCGCCCGGTTCTTATTTCGTGACCTGATCGCCGCGAAGTTTTCTGAGGCTATGGCGCTGGTGAATGCTGGGATGAAGGCGGATGGCGCGCGCTATTTGCTCACCTTACGGCTCGTTCCAGTAGTGCCCTTTTTTGTCATCAATCTCGTGATGGGCTTAACCAACCTCTCAGCACGGCGGTTTTATTGGGTGTCTCAATTGGGCATGTTGCCCGGCACCTTGATCTTTGTGAATGCGGGAAAACAGTTAGCGGATTTACAAAGTCCTGCGGGTATCTTATCGCCAGAATTGTTGGTGTCCTTGTTGCTGCTCGCGCTGTTACCGTGGTTAATGAAGGCCGTGATGCATCGCGTTGAGCAGTGGCGACGCTATCGCTCGTTTCCAAAGCCAAAGGTGTTTGATCGAGATTTAATCGTGATCGGTGCCGGTTCAGGGGGCTTGGTGGCCGCCCTAATCGGCTCGCTCGTTGAGGCAAAGGTTACGCTAATTGAATCAGGGGAAATGGGCGGAGACTGCCTCAATACCGGTTGTGTCCCGAGTAAAGCGTTTATTCGTAGCGCGAGTGTGGCGGCGGGACTCAGGCACAGCGCCGATCTCGGGGTCACAGCCAGTGATTCCCAAATTGACTTTCCAGTCATTATGCAACGCGTCCAGGCGGTGATCGATTCGATCAAACCGAATGATTCGCCTGAACGGTATCGAGAATTCGGAGTGGATGTCCGGCTGGGAAAAGGGGTGCTGCGTTCGCCCTATGAAGTCGAGATCAATGGTGAGCGGCTTACGGGCCGGTCAATCATTGTGGCCTCAGGTGCGGCGCCGGTGATGCCTAATATCGAGGGTTTGGATCAAAATCGGTGTTATACCTCGGAAACCATTTGGCAACTTGAGGCACTGCCCAAACGGCTGGCTGTGATTGGTGGCGGACCCATCGGTCTGGAGCTGGCTCAGTCGTTTGCGCGACTTGGAAGCACGGTCACAGTGGTTGAGATGATGCCAAGGATCATGATGAAAGAGGATGCCGAGGTCAGTGAGCTCATGGCGGGCGTACTTTTCAACGAGGGCGTTCGATTGCTGGTCAACAACCGCTTGGCCTCCGCGACTTCGGGTGAGACGCTCAGACTGCGGGTTGAGCCGGTTACGGGTTCCGAATCAAGCGCAGACGTTGAATGCGATGCGGTCCTGTTTGCTGCGGGTCGAAAGCCGCGAGTGGATGGTTTTGGGCTCGAAGCCCTGAACATTGATTTGACCGAAAATGGTCAGATTCAGGTGAACGAGTACTTGCAGACCAATTACCCTAATATTTTTGCAGTAGGGGATGTGGCGGGTCGTTATCAGTTTACTCATACGGCCTCGCATATGGCCTGGTATGCAGCCGTCAATGCACTTTTCGGCACCTTCAAAAAGTTTAAAGGGGATTACCGCGTGATTCCGTGGTGCACTTTTACCAGCCCGGAAGTTGCGCGCGTTGGCTTGAGCGAGTCCGAAGCCGAGGCCGCCGGCATCGCCTTTGAATGCGCGCGCTTTGATGTTGCGGAACTGGA
>JABGWC010000114.1 GCA_018645765.1 Gammaproteobacteria bacterium
CCCGTCATCACCCAGCGCCCCCAGCATGCCAAGCCCGTCATCACCCAGCGCCCCCAGCATGCCAAGCCCGTCGTCACCCAGCTCGCCCAGCATGCCAAGCTCGTCGTCACCCAGCATGCCAAGCCCATCATCCGCCAATGACGCTGGCAAAACCCAGACCGCTGGGGAGTCTGGGTCCACTGGCGCAAAAGGCGCCTCGGCAGACCCAACCCAAGACCAAACTGGCGCCGCCGGTAAAAAATTAACGCAGGTCGGGAAGGCCTTATCCAGCGCCGCGAGTGATTCGGATGCGGCCGAGCGCAGCGCTAGTGCTGGCAATGATTCCCAAACAGGATCAGGCGCAATGCCTGAACCATGGGATCCCTTACTACCGGAACCGCTAGACACAGCCAGCGCCGATGGCGAACGGTTTGACGAGTCGCCCGCCGCAAGTACGGCCGAGACTTTTGACAACACCGACGCCCAGTCGGGTAGCACGGATCAAAGTAGCAGCGATCCCGCCAAGTCGACAGACCAGGCCGCCGCAACCGACGGCGCGCAGACCACATCAAGCGCCGGCCGATTGGCGGGGGAGCCATCGTCCTCGAACGAAGAGACCGGCGATGAAGATTCGGAGATAGATGGGCCATCACCCGCAACGCAAGACAGCGACACTGACCTACAAGCTCTCACTGAAGCACTAGCCCGCGCTGGCATCAGCCTGACCAGCGCTGGCGAATTACTCAGTCAAAGCGCAACCAATGATGCTGGCAGCGATGCACTCGATGCAGCCCTCAGCGACGCGAGTATTGCCATTTTAATTCTTGAGCAACAGCTCGATCAAATGGAGACGAGTGGGGTCGCCGGTGACCGGGTCAGCGATGCAGCTAGACTGGTTATTTTGGCGAATGAAGCCCTTTCTGATGCGACCCTTGCAACCGACGGCCGCGCGCCATTGCCAGCAATCTCTGCAGGCACCTCGCAAACAGCCGAGGATCAACGCATCGCTGAGCTAGATGCTGAGCTTGAGCGCTCGATTGTTGTTTTTGAAGCCGATATTCAGGATGCACGCAATGCAGTCGCTGCAGAATTGGCTGGCGGACCAACAGGGGCTGCGGGCGGCCCTTCTATGGTCGATTTAGCCGAAGGCTTAGCGCAGGCTGATCCGGTCAGCGTGGCTGACGCAGCTGATAACGCCCCAAGTGAGGCAACGGTAGAGGCGACAGCGCCCCAAGGCCGCGCGCCCGGCAAAACCCAACCGCAACCAGCTGGCCCTGCCCCAATTCCAGAGGATATCCCCAGTCCCCAGGGCGATGACATTGTCGCCAAACAGTTACGGGAAGCCGCCGCCGCGGAACAAGACCCTGCCCTGCGAGAAAAACTCTGGGACGAATATAAACGCTACAAGCAAGGACTCTAACCTGTGACTGGAACCCGGACTCAAAGCGCTATCACAACCCTCGTCCAGCTATCGCTTGTCACAACCTTTATGACGCTGATGGGCTGTGCCACGACGCAGGTCATTACGGCAAATTCAAAGCCACCAGTGCAACTCCAGACCGTGATCTTGGATGCGGAGCGCGTGGACGTCATGATCTTGCCCTTTGCACCCAATTTGGAAACGCTGCCCACGTCTGGTAGTGACGACATCCCAGTATCGGCCGAGGTACGTCGAGCCGAGTCACGCTATCTTGCCTTTCATCTCAAAGACACGCTGGAGCGAACTGGGAATTGGGGTATTGTCCGGGTGGTACCGAGCGCAGCACGCCATCACCCGTTGCTGGTCTCCGGCCGAATTTTAGCCTCCGATGGGGAGCGCTTAGCCGTTTCAGTCACGGCAACCGATGCAAGCGGACGAGTCTGGCTCACCCAAACCTATGAAGACAACGCCAGCAAGTACGCCTATCAGTCCATCAAAGAGGACCCCTTCCAAGATCTCTATAACAACATTGCCAATGATTTAGTCCGGCAATATCAAGCTCGCGCGGTCAGCGAGATCAGCAATATTGAGCAAATCGCCCAACTTGCGTTTGCCGCAGATCTGGCGCCCGACGCCTTTTCTGGCTACCTCATTGAAAATAAAGACGGCACGACCTCGGTTGCACAAGCACCCGCCGACAGCGATGCCATCTTGCAACGGGTTGCCAAAATTCGAGCGCAGGACGACCTGCTCGTCGACACCTTGGATGATTACTACTTTAAGTTTTACCGGGATATCAAACCGTCCTACGATGAATGGCGCTATGCCACCTATGATGAGGCGGTGCGGCTGCGGCAACTGAACAAACAAGCTCGCAACCGACTGATAACGGGCGCGGCACTCATTGCCGGCGGCATCTATGCAGGCTCTAAAAGCAACACCTGGGCTGCTGATGCGGCCGCGGCTGGTGCCGTGGTCGGCGGCATCGCGGCCGTAAAAGGCGGCCTAGACCGACGCAAACAAACCGAGATTCATGAGCAAGCACTTCGCGAGCTCACCCAATCGCTGGGCCGGGAGATCACACCGAGCGTCTTGGATATTGAGGGTGCAACCGTTGAGCTAACCGGTAGCGCCGAGCAGCAGTACACGCAATGGCGGTCTATGTTGCGCGCCCTCTATCAAGCAGAGCGCGGCTTCTCTGACGAGTTCACAACGCCGCAGGCCCGATGATTAACCCATGCTGACATCGATCCAACCTGGCACGCTGCTCGCTGAGACATTCACCGTTATTGAAACTGTGCCAACCCCAGCGACCCAGCACCCACGATTTCGGGCGACCGATTTAAGCGCCGACAGCGAAGTATTGATAACGGTTGTGCCCCGCTTAGCAGGCGACCTTACAACCCTTTTGGCCATCAGTGATCGACTGAAAAAGTTGCGTCACCCTGATATCCAGGCACATTTAGGCTTTTGGAAAGACGCTCACGCAGCTTATCTTGTTGACGCGCCGCTCATAAAAATGGCGAGCGACCCGATTGCCAAACCACCTACAGCCGCACAACTCAGGCGTTTGGTCGCTGCGCTTGACTATGCCGAGGCGCTTGGCTTTCATCAAACCGGGTTCGATCTGGCCTGGCTCACGCAAACGGATCATCAGGGCTTCCTGGTTCAGCATCTGGGCTGGCCTCGCTGGGCGCTGACCTCGGCGCCACACCAAAATCCCGATGCCCCGGGGGTTATCAACTTCAGCGAATGGGCTTATCAGCTTTATACCGACGCTCCCTGGCAGGGCCTTGACGCATTGCAGGCGCAACCACCGCTGCCCGCGGGTTTAACGCCCCTGATTTCTGCGGTGCAGCAAGGTACGACCCGAACCTTTGGCGACCTTTTGGTCCTCATTGAGGAAAGTGGCGCAGACGCAGTATCCGGCGTGGTCGGGACGGGCCCGTTAAAGGCGACAACCTTTGAGATCGCAACCCCCGCAACGTCAGCGGCATCGGCATCGGCATCGGCATCGGCATCAGCATCAGCATCAGCATCAGCATCAGCATCAGTCATCTTGCCGGGATCACCGGTTGCACCCGATGATCCCGCGCCAAGCACACGGCCTCCCACAGCCGGCTGGGAGCCTAAAACGCTTTTAATCGCTTTTGCTCTCATCATTCTTGCCGGCTTTGTCTTTTGGGTTCTGCCCGATTTAGTCAGCTCACAGAACACCCGCCAAACCCAGATCGATACAAACCCAACCGCTGCGCCCGCGCCAACGGTTGTCACGAAGCAGGCACCCATCGCCAACGCCAAAGCCAAGATCATCGCAGAGCAGGCCGAAGCACTTGCCGAAACCTTTCTCCGGAAACTCATCTCACTAGAAGATTTGGGCCTAGCGCTTTGGGACCCAACCGCCCTTGCTCAAATCAACCAAGAGGCGATGGCGGCTGATGACGCCTATCGTGCAGGGGAGGCCCAAATCGCGCTCGCGCTGTACGCACAGTTAATGGCCAGGGTTACCGCGCTTGAGGCTGCCCTGCCAGATCTTCGCGCCGAGAACCTTACACAAGCCCAACAAGCCTTGTCGGAAGCAGACAAGCTCAACGCACTTAAGTTCTGGGAAATTGCTGCCCAATTAAATCCGGAGATGACCGAGGTGCAGGCAACTTGGCAAGCCGTTCAACAGCTCCCAACGATCGCTGCGCTCATGAGTGAAGCCGGCATCGCAGAAGGTTCTGGACAAATCGAGGAGGCTGAACGCATCCTGCGCGAGGCCACTGCTTTGTTCCCAGCCTGGGCCCCTTCCCAAACAGCCTATGCCAGGATTCAAAAAAGCGTGATCCAAAGGCAGTTTCAGAGCAGCATGTCACTTGGGTTTACGGCACTTTCCGAAGGATCCTATACTGGGGCGGTCAGGGCTTTTGAACGGGCTACCAGAATTAACCCGAAGGCACGCGCCGCCCAAGACGGATTAGAACAAGTTCGCCAAGCGCAACTCAAAGAGCAGATCCAAGCCCTCTTTATCGAGGCCGAACAGGCTGAAACCGCCGGCAACTGGATTGAAGCCAAAGACGCGTATGAAGCTGCCCGCAGCCTGGCGCCTAATTTGACCGACCTCACGGCGCGGATCGAAACCATTGAAGCGCGGATCGAGCTCGCTTCAACATTGACCCAGATCCTTGCGGATCCAGCAAGACTACAAAGCGACACCGAACTCAATCAAGCCAGAGATCTCGCGATCACAATCAGTCAGTTACCCCCACCCGTTGGTAACCTGCAGGCCAGGCTGCCCATTTTAACGCGCATGCTATCCCATGCGCGTCGCGAGCTGACGTTGACGCTGACCTCGGATGCAAAAACCATCGTCACGGTGCTGCGCTTGGGCCGAGACGGCCGCTTGGGCCAAATTACGGAAACCAGACTTACCTTGTTTCCAGGACGTTATGTCGTCGTCGGATCAAGGGCCGGTTATAAAGATGTCCGTCACGAACTTACCCTGTCAAGCGATGCCCCCAATCCAGCGCTAACCGTCGTTTGCGATGAGCCAATCTGATGCCGCCAATTGACCCAATGCAAGAGACCCTCGAGCCCACGCCCTTTGAGGCGCCAAAACAACAAGCTGACCTCAAAGCCAGAAGACTCAGCCCGAGGCGCCTGGCGACCCTTGTGATCGCCGCTTTGATCGGCATCACCGCTTGGCACCTGTTTACCGCAAAAGCTGTACTGATCGCCTTCACGCCGCCGGCTGAATCCGAATCTGTCTCAGGTTGGTTAACCCTACCGCTGGGTGAGCGCTATCTCGTCCGACCCGGCGATCTAAATGTTCAAGCCGAAGCCAAAGGCTATTACCCGATCGATACTCGTTTGACCATATTGTCCGATGCTGATCAGCGTTTTGCACTGGCTTTTGAAAAATTGCCTGGGCATCTTCGCCTTACCACCGGCGGGATACCCGCTGAAGTCGAAATCGATGGCGAGCCCGTCGGCACCACCCCCTTAACTGTTTCAAGTTTGAGCGCTGGCGAACACCTTGTGACCATCCGTGCCGAGTGGTATCGACCCTTACAAACCACGGTGGATATCCTTGGCTTGGATCAATCTCAGGATTTGGCACTGACCTTGGAGCCGGCTTGGGGCACGGCAAGCCTATCCAGCCAACCCGCCGAGGCGCGTCTGACCAAAGATGGGGAAGACCTTGGCCTGCTGCCGAAAACGGTAAGACTGATAGAGGGCGCCAGAACGGTTCTGATCTCAAAAGCGGGGTATCAGTCTCAGCGCCTTGATCTAGTCATCCAACGCGGCACGGCCATCATCGTGCCAAAGGTCACTCTGGCCCCTGCAAACGGCGCGGTCACCCTAAACAGCACGCCCACCGGCGCCCTGGTCACTGCAAATGGGGTTTATCTCGGGGTCACCCCGCTACAGCATGCTTTGTCCCCAAACCGGGATTATGACTTCCTCATCAGCAAGTCTGGCTTTGAATCCGTAACCCGCTCATTGCAGCTTGCGCCCACTGAGACCGTGACGCTAGACCTAACCTTATCGCCTCGATTGGGATCCGTGACCTTCGATATTGCCCCAAAGCAGGCAAAAATCCGCATTAACGGGATACTTCAAAGCGCCAATAACCCCACAATGCAACTGCCCACAACCCCCCAAACGATCAAAATCAGTCAGGAAGGCTTCGCGTCGATCACACAAACCATCACCCCAGACGCGGATTTCCCAAAAACGCTGCGCATCAATCTGCTCACGCTCGCCGAAGCAGAGCTTGCGCAATTTCCAGAAACCCTCGAGGTCAGAGGCGGCTATCGCATGCAGCGTATTCTGCCGGCAACAATCGAACTCGGCGCAGCTCGCCGAGACCGCGGCGGTCGTGGCAATGAAATTCAACGCTTGATCACGCTCACTGAGCCCTACTATTTGGGTACAACGGAGATTACCAATGCGCAGTACCAGGCCTTCGATGCCAGCCATAACCCAGGTGTCTTAGGGCGCACCCTGCTCACGGCGCAGGCGCGACCCGTTGTTGGCGTCAGCTGGGATCGGGCGGTGGCCTTTTGCAACTGGTTGAGCGACCAAGACGGTCTGCCCAGGGCCTATGCATCGGTTAACGGGCGTTATGAGCTGATCACACCCAGAACGTTGGGTTATCGTTTGCCCACAGAGGCTGAGTGGTCACGAGCCGGCCGATATGCCGATATTGCAGCCGGCGCACAAGGGGATATCACGGGTCGTTCCCGCTTTGCTTGGGGCGAGGACCTACCACCGCCAAATGATTTCGCCAATTTAGCCGATGAAACCGCAATGGGCTTTGCCCCCAACATCATCCCCAACTTTAAAGATCGCTTTCGGGGTCCAGCCCCAGCAGGACATTTCAAGGCCAACGCTTTGGGCCTGTTTGACCTAACCGGCAATGTTGCTGAGTGGATGCATGACCGATTTAGCACCAACCGCACGCCCACCACCGCGACCGATTGGACGGGGCCCAGCGAGGGCGCTGTTCGCGTTATCCGCGGGTCGAGTTTTCTATCCGGCAGCTTCAGCACCTTGCGCTGGGCCTATCGAGATTCAGGCCTTGAGGGCCGGCAAGATGTCGGCTTCCGGCTGGCGAAAAGTGCCGTCGCCGGCGCGGTCGAGTGATGGCGATGCTGATCGGGTCTGATAAGCTTAAACCGACTTCGTTTCAGGCCATTACCATGCGAGCCAAGCACACAGCGCTATTTTTTTTGTATCTTCTCTTGATTGCGGTCGATTCGAGCCTTGCCAGCGAGGCTCGCAGCCCAGCGCCGGTTTCTGACGCCACCCCGCAAGCCTCGACCGCTACACCCGCACCCAGCCAGCCCAGCACGTTAAAAGCCTCGCAACCGCCGGCGCTTGATGATGCCGCTCTGACAGCACCTGGTTTAGGCCGCGCTTTTGAGGCTTTTCAGCCGAGTGAAGCGATCAGCGCTGATAATGCGGTGCCCTTTCCGACCAATATCTAAGGCCTTAAATTTTTCATGAAACAATTCAGCTCAGATTTTATTTATCAATTGATGTCCCTCATTGTGGCCATTTTGTTGGTGCACGCGATTTATGTCGCCGTGATTCGGCCTAACGCCAACAGCCTTTTAGAGGTTCAAGCCGAACTCATCAACGCTGACCCGACTTACGTGCCGGAGCGCAGCGCCTATATCATTGTGAAAGACCTCGAGCAGGAGGCTTGCTTTATTTTAATGCTGTGGGCTATGGCCTTAATGGGCATTAAGGCTCGGGACAATCACCGTGAGCGGGCGCTGTTTGAAATAGACCTTCTGCCCCGTAACCAATCCAACAGCATTTTGCCTGAAGATACCCGGGACTATGCCCGCCCAATCGAGGCCTTAAACCCGGACGCGCAACAGCGCCTATTACCGCGGACGTTACTGACCGCGCTGCACCGCTTTCGCGCCACGGGCAATATTCAGGACGTTGCCCATACCATCCGGGCTACCTGCGAGAGCGAAAGCGAGCACTTGGATTCCGAACTATCAATGATTCGCTACATCGCCTGGGCGATTCCCTCGATCGGTTTTCTAGGCACCGTTCGCGGCATTGGGCAAGCCCTTGGTCAAGCACATCAAGCCGCACAAGGCGATATTGCCGGCGTGACCCAGAGCCTTGGCGTTGCCTTTAATTCGACCTTCGTTGCCCTTTTGATCAGTATTCTCATCATGTTCTTGATGCATCAATTGCAATTGGCGCAAGAGCGCACCACTCAGGATACCGAGCAATATTGTGACAATCGCCTTTTACGTTACCTGCAGGTCTAGATCGTGACGCTTGCATTTCTTGAACTCAATGATCTTGAGCTGCGGCTCTGGCAAGACAATCATTTAGTCGTCTCGGAACCCGGTTGGGCCTTGCTGACGGAGCCCCCGAAGGTTGGCCAACAGGCGTTGGATGAGGCCAGGCTGCAACCTCGCTTGGCCAATTGCCAGTTTTGGCAAGCCCTCAGTACGGATCCTATGCCGGGCGCAACCCCGGTTGCCCGACATCATGCGGACTTGGCGTATTTACAATTGACCGCCTTTAAAAATCTCGCGCCGCACAGCGAATTCGTGGTCGGCGTGCCCGGTCATTTTGAGCGGGCTGATCTGAGCTTACTGCTTGGACTGATGGATGCGGCAAGCCTTCCCGTCAAAGCGCTGGTCGACCCTGGCGTGCTCCTTGCCAGCAAGGCCCTTAGCTCTACACCCAATTTGCTCTATCTAGATGTTGGACTGCACGCGGTGACGCTGACGGTGATTCAACAGGGCGCACAATTGCAGCGCAGCAGCTGCCTCATTGCCCATAACGCAGGCTACCTGAACCTCATTGACCGCCTAGCCAACTATGCCGCCAGCGCCCTTGTTCGAAAATCCCGGTTTGATCCACTACAGCATGCCAGCACAGAGCAACAGTTGTTTCAGCAGCTCCTACAACCCAATCATCCCCTTACCAGTTTGGGGCAAGACCTGATCAGCCTACATCATGAGGGCGTCCAATATGACGTGCAGCTGCCCGAGACCGATCTGCGGGCGGCCGCCGCGGACCTCGTGCCTGATGTTGTGAAAGCGATTCAGTCCGCCTCAAACGGCCCCGCCGAGATCTTGCTGAGCCACCGCGCCCAGCGGCTCCCTGGACTCATTGACTCCCTATCTCTGGTCCCGGGCCTTGTGACCCAGCG
>JABGWC010000283.1 GCA_018645765.1 Gammaproteobacteria bacterium
AAAGAGCTTTTGATGTTGCACTGGTTTGAAAAAAACCAAGCTTTATCGATTGAGGATGTCAAAAAGGCGCTCCCCATTGTCCCAAAATTGATTGATCGTTTATTCGCCTATTTCCTGCGCTGCGGAACCTACCGGATCGTTGGCGATCAACTGCTGCCGACAACGCACCAAATCGAGAAGATTCGCAACATTCTCATCGCTTCAGGCGCTCGGTTTACCTCAACAGATGACCACTTTGGCTTACGAGTAAAAGACCCTTTATTCAGCACCCTTAGTCAATACAGCCTGATGCATTTACCCTTTGAAGGTAAGCTCTCTGGGCAATACACTCGTGCCGATATGATCCTGTGGAAGTCCTTTTTTCGGCGCCCCAAATTTTGCTTAAGCAGCCAAGATATTGCGACAGAAGCGCGCATTCCAAAAAGCACGTTATCAACCTTGTTAGACACGGCAAGAGCACTCGGATTTGTGACTCAGCAGAAAGACCCTAGCGACTGCCGGATTGTTCGTTGGCGGCTCAATCCGTTGCACTCGACGTTTCGCTTAAAGGAGACCCTCCTCCGAAGGCAGTTTTTTTATGACACTTGACGCCGACTGTAAACAGCCCGCAGCCACAAAGCCCCTTAAACCCGCTACTGCCCTTTGAATTCAGCAGGACGCTTTTCCAAGAAACTCGCAACCCCTTCTCGATGATCTTCGGTTTGAAACAGCACCCCTAACGTTTGAGAAACCCAGGACCCCATGTCGTGATAATCACCATAAAAGCTACGGCGCAAGCCTTCCTTCAAGTAGCGCACCGCTAGCGGCGGATTGTCCGCGATTTTTCGCGCCAAGGTATGGGCTGCAGTCAGCAAACCATCATGGGGCTCATACGATAACAGCAAGCCAATTTTCATCGCCTCCTGCGCATCAATAACGTCCCCTGTGTACAACAACTCTGCCGCTTTTTGCGGCCCGACCAAATGCGGAAGTCGGGTTAGTCCGCCGACATCCGAGACCAATCCCCGTTTTACAAACAACTCTCCGAACTTCGCTTTATCTGAGGCAATTCTGAAATCTGCCATGAGCGCCAGGTCCATACCCCATCCCACCGCCGCGCCATTTACGGCGGCGATAATCGGTCGATCACAATCCAAAATGGCTGCGGCAGCAGGCGTAATGCCCGGTCGCACGGCACGCAATCTGGCATGTGACGCGCTGGCATCGCCCGTCATCAGCTCCTTAACATCATCGCCCGAGCAAAAGGCTGGGTCCGTACCGGTCAGAATAATGCAGCGGACTTGTTCATCGGCCTGCAACGCCCGAAAAACCGCCTCTAACTCGGCGTAAGCCTGGCGATTCAAAGCATTACGTGCCTCTGGCCGGCAAATGGTTACAACCGCCACGTGATCCTCAAGGCTCAGTGTCATGGTGGTTAATTCAGATAAATTCATCGCGCGCTCCAATTGATTGGATGAGACTTCGTTTATAGCCAAGTCGCACGCATTTGTCTAAAGCGCCGTTGTACCCATTGTCTTAAGTTAATTGATGGTCTGATACCTGTCGATGACTCAGCTGATTTGAAAACCAGCGGCTTGGGTTACTCGAATCCAAGCCCCTTGGGCCGCTCAAAAGGCAATTGATGCGCCTCGGCAACTGCTTTTGACGTCAACTGACCTTGGTAGGTGGCAAGACCATTTCGAAGATGCCGATCGCTGTTTAACGCACCTGTCACCCCTTGCTCAGCCAGCGCCAGCACAAAAGGCAAGGTCGCATGATTGAGTGCTGCGCTTGAGGTTTTAGGGACCGCACCGGGCATATTCGCAACACAGTAGTGCACCACGTCATGCAGCACGAAGTAAGGATCGTCATGGGTCGTCGCACGAGAGGTTTCAAAGCAACCGCCCTGATCAATCGCCACATCGACGAGCACGGTGCCTTCCGACATTGTTTGGACCATTTGTTCTGTTACCAGCTTGGGCGCAGAAGCACCCGGCACCAATACCGAACCGATGATTAAATCAGCATTTCGAACGGCCGCTTCAAGCCCATCTTGGGTGGCATAACGGGTTTGCAATTGATGACCAAATTGATCATCGAGCGCTCGTAGCACCGGTAAACTCTTATCAAAAACACTCACCCTGGCCCCAAGGCCAATCGCCATTGCCGCCGCATGCCGACCCACGACGCCGCCGCCTAAAATGACAACGTCTGCCCGCTCGACACCCGGCACGCCGCCAAGCAATATCCCTTTGCCGCCATGGGAGCGTTCAAGGCACATCGCGCCGGCCTGAATCGACATCCGCCCGGCAACTTCTGACATTGGCGCTAAAAGGGGTAGTCGGTTGTTATGGTCGGTCACCGTCTCATAAGCAATACAGCAGGCTTGGGATGCCAGTAAATCCTCGGTTTGCGCGCGATCCGGCGCGAGATGGAGATAAGTGAATAAAGTGTGCCGTGCAGTCAAGAGCGCCCTTTCAGCGCTTTGCGGCTCTTTGACTTTCACCACAAGCTCGGCTGCATCAAAGACCGCTTCGGGCGAATCCAAAATCACGGCGCCTGCTTGGACATAGTCCGCATCGGCATACCCTGCGCCAACGCCCGCACTCGTTTCAACCAATACCCGATGTCCCCGCTGGGTTAACTCTCTGACCGACGCAGGCAACAACCCGACACGATACTCATGATTTTTGATCTCTTTTGGAATACCAATTTCCATATCGCCTCAGACTAATGGCCGGGTGGATCCAAATTATATCGATTATTGATATGTCAAACTTGCTGTTATTAGCGCTCTATTTAGAGAATAATCGGCCATATAAATAAAAAAACAGTAGAAATTAATTTATTATGCCCAATATAAAGACAAAATCTCTGGACAGAATTGACTTGAAGATCCTTCGTTTGTTGCAAGGCAACGCACGCCTCACCCATACCGCCCTCGCCGAGGCCGTCGGCCTCAGTCACACGCCTTGCAGCGAACGGGTTCGGAACTTGGAGCAGCAAGATTTCATTCAGGGTTACCATGCCCGATTAAACCCGTCTTTACTCAAGCTTGGGCTATTGGTGTTTGTCGAAATCACGCTCACTCGGACCTCAAGCGATGCCTTTGCGGCCTTCAGTGAAGCTGTCTTACAGTTACCACAAGTTTTAGAGTGTCATTTGGTTTCTGGCAACTTCGATTACCTGATTAAAGCTCGGGTGGCCGACATGGTCGCCTATCGCAAGCTCCTCGGCGAAACATTGCTCACCTTACCCGGCGTCAGCGATTCTAGAACGTACGTGGTCATGGAAGAGGTTAAAGAGCAGAACAGCTTAACGGTGTAGCACACAGCTTATAGGCATGACCGATTTCACCTGGGACTGATACTGCCGCAAAGACCTAAAAACCTGTGCTACCATCAAAGGATTACCTGCCTTTAAGAGCCCATATGGAATTTTCAGACACCGTTAAAAAACGATCCTCGATTCGAGCCTTTACCAATACGCCCGTTTCAAATGCCCAGATTACTGCTTTACTGGATCTTGCAGCCCAGTCACCTTCTGGCGGCAACGTTCAACCTTGGCGAATTTTCGTCCTAAACGACGACGTTATGACACGCTTCAAACAAACCGTTCAAGACCATCCTGCTCCGGAGCAACCCAGCTACGCCATTTATCCTGATCAATTAAAAGACCCCTACCGCACCGCACGATTTGAAGTCGGCGAGATGATGTACAAATTGCTCGAGATTCCACGGGATGATCGCGCTGGGCGCTTTGCGCGG
>JABGWC010000279.1 GCA_018645765.1 Gammaproteobacteria bacterium
CCGGTTAGAAAGGGTACGAACCGACTTCGTTGCCAATGCCTCTCATGAACTTAAAACGCCGATTTCAGCATTGCGCGGATTTGTGGACACAGTAATCGATGATACGGAGATGCCGGCAGAAACTCGGCGGACTTTTTTAGTCCGAAGCCAGCAACAGATTCATCGACTGGCTTCAATCGTCCAAGACTTATTACAATTGTCTCGATTGGACACCGGCTACAGCCCTGACTCGGATAAAACGCTGGTGCTGAGCGACGTCGTGCACCAAGTCCATCTCACAAAAATAACCGATGCCGAAATGAAGCAAGTCCAACTGATTTGTGACACGAGCCCCGAGTGCCAGCAGCACAGCATTCAGGGGCGCGCGGATGATCTTGCGCTCATGCTCTCAAACCTGATCGATAATGCTATTAAATATAGCGATCATGGCGGCACGGTTTCCTTGACACTCACGATGAATGGGGAAGGATTGATCCAGTTCAATGTAACGGATCAAGGTGTTGGCATACCGGCAGAAGAACACGACAAGATTTTTGAACGTTTTTATCGAGTCGATCCTGCACGCTCCCGTAATAAAGGGGGCACGGGCCTGGGTTTATCGATTGTGAAACACGTTGTCGAACGCTACCAGGGTCGTATTAAGCTCGTATCCAGGCCGGGCCAGGGCGCGAGCTTTTCAGTGACCTTCCCAATCCTGCAGCCCGACCCAACGCGTTAGAACCCGCTGGGTAGACATAACTTAATTTAACGGTCGTCCCTCGCCACCCTTTACCCATCGCATTCGATCCTGTATCTTCGCTGGCCTGACCGTTCACTCAATTATGGATCATTCATCGACACTTTCGTTGAACGATCGGATTGCCAACATGTCCACTGCGCAACCGCCCCAAGAAGGCGAAGCAAGCACAACCGCGCCACCCGAAATCCAACTCAAAATCTGGGAACTGGCTTGGCCTTCCATCCTTGGAAATTTGTTGTTTTCCATTATCGGGATCATCAGCATCAAAATCGTTGGCAGCCTCGGCTCTGAAGCGGTTGCCGCAGTCACGACAGGCCACCGGTTATTCTTTGCCATCCAAGCCATCTTAATGGCCATATCCGCCGGAACGACGGCCATGGTAGCGCGGGCTTGGGGCGCTAAAAACTATGCGGAGGCCGCCCGGGTCACGAGCGCCTCGCTTTGGGTTGGCAATGGTGTCGCTTTAACACTGACAGTCCCCTGTATTGTATTCGCTTATGATATCGCGAGCGTTTTCGGCCTAAATGAGGCAACGACTCGCCTCGCCGCTGAGTTCATCCAAATCTTGGCCGTCTTCAACGTTAGCTTTGCCATCAACATGATATTGGGCGCGGCCCTTCGCGCATCCGGCGATGCTAAAACCCCTTTGTGGATTGGCGTGCTGATGAATATCGTCAATGTCTTCTTAGTGTATGCGCTCGTATTCGGCCATTTCGGCTTGCCGAAAATGGGCACGAGCGGGGCCGCACTGGCCAGCGGGTTATCCTTTACCGTTGCCGCCGTGGTCCTGCTGCTTGCGCTCTACGGTAAGCAACTCAGGATCCAAGCGGGTGGCGTCGGCTCAATCACCCTTGCCCGCGTGAAGCAGCTCTATCAAATCGGCTACCCAGCGGCGGTTGAGCAGTTTATCTTCCAGTTGGGTTTTATTGGATTCCTATGGCTCGTGGCGTACTACGGCACAGCCCCTTACGCGGCCTACGGCATCGGGGTGCAAATTCTAAGTCTGTCCTTCGTTGTTGGCTTTGGTTTTTCCATTGCTGGCGCGACGCTGGTTGGTCAGTATCTCGGCGCGCAGCAGCCCGAGGCAGCAGCCAAACAAGGTTGGCGCGCAACCCGGTTGGCCATCATTAGCATGATGTCGTTATCGATGGTGATCATGTTTTTTGCTCGAGAAATCTCGAGTTATTTGATTGACGATGCCGAGGTGATCCATTACACCGTGATCTTCATCTACATTCTTGGATTCGCTCAGCCTTTGATGGGCATCGAATTTACTCTGAGTGGCTGTTTAAGAGGCGCAGGCGATACCCGCTATCCCTTACTCGCCACCATGGTTGGCCTGATTGGTGTTCGCGTTGGCTTGGCAGCGCTGTTCACTTATTTAGGATTGTCCGTGACTTGGATCTTTGCGGCACTCTTAGGGGACTATCTCATTAAAGCCCTGATGCTCTCCCATCGTTTTCGGTCAGGTCGATGGAAGAACAAAATGAAGCGGTACGGGTTTGATACGACGCCTTGAATTGGGGTTCCGAGCATCATCCACGATTGCACTTTTACTGTATATAAATACAGCTTAAGATGGCGTGATGCAGCCATTTTCGACCGATCCTAAACTTAATCCATTTTATTATCTAGACTACTTAGACTACCTGCTCGCGTTTGTTTCAAAGCGATATGAGCAGGTGTTAAAGGATGCAGAGCGGGAACGCCTTCAGGTATTTCAGGCCTTGCCGAAACCAGCGCGCGCGTTGTATACGCGTCTTTTACAACGCAAGGGGGATTATTTTCGGGTTGATCGGCTAACCTATCCTGAGATACCAGCCCTTGGTACGGCCGTTAAAAAATTGATCACTGCGGGGTTTTTACAGCCCATCGACGGCGCCCGTCAGGACCTGTGTCTCAGCCTGCGGACGGTCAAAGAACTCAAACAACTTTCTGTTTTGGCCCCCTTAGGGCTCAGCAATGCCTCACGGGTTCAAATCGAGCAGGCGGTTGTCCAAGCAGCCGTCGAATTACCTGACCTTGAAATCGTGCGTGTGCGCGAGCAAACGCTCATGGCGCTGTGCCAACACCTGTTTTTTGGTAACGAATATCAAGATCTGAGTGAGTTTGTTTTGAGCGATTTGGGTCTCCAGCAGTTTGAACCGGTTGATTTAAGTTTAAGTCCTGCGTTTACGGCTCGGGATGATCTAGACCTGCTACGTCTCATCGGGAAGTTTCGACAATGGGCTAAAACCTTGGAGCGAGACAGTCTAGCCCTCAAACGAGTCCCGGATGCAGCGGGCCAAATCCAGTTCATCACGGCGTTGACCACTCTTACCGAGATGGTCCCCGACGCAAGCGAACATCCACTTGTCCTGCGCGCCTTAAACAAGCTTCACCTAAGCTTAGGACGGATCCATGAGCGGAGCGGTCTGGCCAACGCGGCGCTGCGTTGTTATCAAAAATCCGACCTTGCGGCAGCTTTAATGCGCCAAGCGCGCCTGCAGATCAAAACCGCGCCCGACGCCGCACTGTCACTCTGCAAAACCATCCTCAAGACGTCTAATGACCCTGAGGCGCGACACTATGCCGAACGCGTATTGCGCGCCCATCATGAAGCGCTCAGTAAGGAGGAGGCCAGTGCGCCCACACCGATTCGCATTGAACACCTCAGCGTCCGCCTTGACACAGTAACGCGGGTAGAGCAAAGCGTGATTGCCCATTTTGCCGAGCAGGGACGGGTTGCCGTGCACATTGAGAATCACTTGTACCCGGCACTGTTAGGCTTATTATTTTGGGAGGTCATCTTCCCCCCCATTTCTGGCGCCTTTCACCATCCATTCCAGCGCGGCCCTGCCGATCTCGACGAGGCTGACTTCGTTCAGCGCCGCGCAGCATCCTTCGCGCAACGATTTGATGTGCCGTCGACCTTATCGCAACGGCAACACCAATTAAGACACTGTTTTAAGGAAAAGTTTGGATTGGCCAAC
>JABGWC010000274.1 GCA_018645765.1 Gammaproteobacteria bacterium
CCGCACCCCAAAAGATCCGACGAGCGAGCCCCTAATGCACCGCTTCTGAACCCTGCATAAAGCATATATTAAGTACTTGCAGCGCGGTTATGATCGCCTCCACCCAGAAAAATCCTACTTGATTCAATCAAAGCGCGCTGCAGGGTGCCCGCCAGCGAGGATCGTCCGAAGCCTGCTAATGACCAGGCGCAACCAACCTGAGCGACGTTCTGACGTCGCCGCTAACCCGCACTTTCGCGCCCCGCTTGACGCAGGCTAGCCACGTGCTGCATCAACGCTAGCCGCCCCAGGCAGACGCCTACCTCCGCTTTAAAGCACGTGCCTGTTTTGGCTGCACCCATGCCCGAGGGGGACATTCGATAACCCCTTCAGTCCGACAAGATTTTAGGTATGATCAAACCCTCTACCGCAAGTAATGATTAAGAGGGACTAACAACATGCAATGGAGTTTTGGTGATATTTTAACCGCGGTGGCTCAGATTACTGACCCCAATAAGCCCGCCCTAATCCATGGCGAACGCCTGATCACTCATGGCGATTTCAACGTTCGGACCAACAACTTGGCGCGATCGCTGCTTGCAGGTGGCGCGGAACCCGGAGACAAAATCGCTTTTTATATGCGCAATTGCCCAGAGTACTCCGAGGGGATTGCCGCCGCCTTTAAAGCCTCGCTCACCCATGTGAACGTGAATTACCGATATATCGATCACGAACTGGTGTATCTCCTGGATAATGCCGACGCGAAAATCGTGATCTATCAACAAGAATTCGCTGAATCGGTCGAGCGCATTAAGGCCCAACTCCCACTCGTAACCCAATGGATTGAAGCGCAAGACAGCACCGTTCATACCGAGGTTTTGGATACCGACTATGAGCGTCGAGCACGCTCTGGCGACGGCAGTGCGGTCGAGGTCGCGCATTCTCCGGAGGATCTCTTGTTTTTGTATACCGGTGGCACAACCGGCATGCCGAAGGGGGTGATGTGGCAGCATGATGATTTATTTAAAGTCATGGGCGCCGGCGGCAATCCCCGCCTATCAATCCCTCCAAGCGCTAGCTTGGACGAACTGCTTAGCCGAATCCAATCCCAACCCGGCCCTGTGAACCTGCCTCTGCCGCCCATGATGCACGGAACGGGCCTGCTCTCAGCAATCGGTGCAATGGCCATGGGGGGCACCTGCGTGACCCTGCCCAATACCAATTTTGATCCGAACCAAGCGCTCAGCGCGATTGAGGCCAACCGCGTCACAACCGTCACTATTGTCGGCGATGCCTTTGCACGCCCCATGCTCGAAGCCCTCGATGAGGCGCCGCAAGCCTACGACATCAGTTCGATCAACGTCATCACCTCATCTGGGGTCATGTGGACGCGAGAGATCAAAGCAGGCTTGTTAGCGCACAATGAAAATCTCCTACTGGTCGACGGCTTCTCGTCCTCGGAAGCCATTGGCTTAGGCAGTTCTGTCATGACCAAAGCCGAAGACATCGCCGTTGCCAAATTTACCATCGGTCCAAACTGCCGCGTCTTTACAGAAGATTATCGAGAGGTTCATCCGGGCGATAACGAAACAGGCATGGTGGCGGTTAGAGGCAATCTGCCCCTCGGTTACTATAAAGACGCAGAAAAAACCGACAAAACATTTAAAATAATCCAGGGAGAGCGCTACTCGATTCCAGGCGACTGGGTTCAAGTCGAAGCAGACGGCACCCTCACACTACTGGGCCGCGGTAGTAACTGCATCAACACAGCCGGTGAAAAGGTTTTCCCAGAAGAAGTCGAAGAAGCGCTCAAACTGCACGATGGCATCGATGATGCCTTGGTGGTCGGGCTCAGCGATCCAAAATGGGGCCAAGCCATTACCGCGGTCATCCAGACCCGACGCAACCAAGCCCTCGACCCGGTCGAACTAAAAACCTGGGCACGGCAGCAACTAGCTGCCTACAAATTGCCGAAGCATATCTTCCAGAAGGAAAGCCTTAACCGAGCACCCAACGGCAAGGCCGATTACGCAAGTATCCGAGCCTTTGCAGAGGCGCAATTGAAACGCACTGAGTCCTTAGAGGCTCTAAACCCCGAAGCTAAGCACGGGACATAAATTTTGCATTCGTGGTGTTAACCTTTATGTGTTCACCCGCGCTGATATATTCGGGAACCTGTACCACCAAACCTGTCTCGAGGGTTGCCGGCTTGGTTCTGGAGCTCGCGCTCGCGCCTTTTATGCCAGGCGCAGTATCCGCAATCAACAGCGTGACGGCTTGAGGCACCTCGATGGCGGCAATTTGATCGTCAATAACCAGCGCGGTGATATCGTCAAGGCCTTCTTTTAAATAACCCAATTGGTCCTCTACATCAGCACGATTCAAACTGTATTGGGTGTAATCTGAGAGCGCCATAAAGTGGTATTCATCGCCATCAATGTATGAAAATTGCACCGAGACCCTTTGGCAATCAATCGTTCCAAATTGCTCTTCACCCTTACTGCTCACCTCTTTTTTTAAGCCGGTCAGCAAATTCTTAAACCGCAACTTGTACAGGGTCACCGCCCCTCTTGAGGATGGGCTCTTGGTTTCGAGGTGTTTGAGTACGTGGGGGGCGCCCTCAATGTCAACCACGTCACCCCGCTTGATTTCGCTCGCTTTTGGCATCAGGCTCTCCTTAACAATCCCCGATTATAGACGGCATGCACTTTCAACCCAATGACTTAGAAGCCGTTGCCAACGTCACCATGCCGTTTGGAAAGTTCAAAGGCACTCGGATTCATCGGCTGCCAGAGGCGTATTTAATCTGGTTTTCCGAAAGAGGCTTCCCAACGGGCCAACTTGGCACCCTCATGAACCTTGCCTTGACGCTTAAAATCGATGGCCTTGAGCATCTAACCCGACCGCTTGAACGACCCTCGCGTCGCGAGAACCCATCCTAACCCAAATGTGGAAGACGCCTGCAAGCCCAGCCAGCGCACGCCTTCGTGTGGTGCGGGTTGAAACCGCACCGCGATTAAAACCCATTCATGGCCTTGCGCCGCCCATAACCCACGTTTTTGTAACCCGAACCACATGACGCGGCGTTTTACCGTTAAGCCGCTCGACTCGGCTGCTGAAACTTTTACCGTCTAACCGCTTTTTGTTCCTTTCCGCTTAAGCCTTTCGCAATCGAGCCTGCACCTCGGCCAATGACGAATCGATGGAATTTGACGCCAGCACCACCAGCTAGGACAATCAGGGCAACTTTTTTCAGAGCAGTCCTTATGGCAATTGGTATCATCGCAACCCTCGAAATCAAAGCAGGCCAACAAGCCGCCTTCGAAGCCATCTTTTTAGAATTGAGTGCCCTGGTGCGGGCCCATGAACCGGGCAACCACTTTTACGCACTCCACAAGAGCCGCGCGTCCGACACCACTTACGTGGTCCTTGAACAATATGCGGATGACGCGGCACTACAAGCGCACAATCAAACCGAGTACTTCAAGCGACTTGGCGGCGCCATGGGGCCACACATGGCCGGACGCCCAAAAATAGAAATGCTGGATGCGGTTTAGAAACTGCGATAGTGCTTGAGTTGCGCTACCTAATTAGGCAGATAGGCCTCTTAGCTTAACCGCTCAACCAACCAGGGCAACGAGCGATCCATCCGATAGTCGATACCCGAATGGGTATCGTCGAAGGTCTCGAATTCGTGATCTATATTCAGGGCCTCGCAACGCGCACTAAACTTTCGTGCACCATAGAGCAAATGGTATTGGTCTCTTAGACCGCAATCAAGAAACAACCCTTTCAGCGCCCGCAAATTTTCCTGAGCCGCTAACCGCTCGAGCCCAACAATCGGGTCAAAGGCTTGCCAGGCAGCCCATCTGTCATCATCCCTTTCGCAGGTTTGCAGATCCACTGGCAACCGAACGCCAAAGGGTGCATCCGCATCAGGATCGTACGACGCCGCCATCGCAAACGTCATCAAAACGTGCATCTCGCCGCCGGCTATGCGACGGCGGCGATGGAGGCGTTCTATGTAACCCGGGACACTCAACCCGCTCTGGGTCAAGGCTAAGAGCACCTCAGGGAATTCTCGGCCGTAACACAACTCAAAATCCATATCACCGGAATGACACACCACAGCCCCCCAATGCTCACCGTGATGAAGTGCTTGATGCAGTGCGCCGTAGCCACCGCTGGATTTACCAAAAAGCCCTCGACCACCGGGTTCTGTGATGACTGGATATCGCTCTTCAACGGCTGGCACTAAGACCTCATGCAGCCAGCGCGCCCACTGCCCCATCGCAATTGAGTCAACATATTGATTACCCCCCAGAGACGTAAAACAATCTGGAAACACATAAACTGCCGGCGCTAGGACCCCCTCATTCATGAGCCGATCGATCCGCTGGGGTAGCGTTTCGCCAAACCCCTTCCAAGCAAGATGAGATAAGCCACTGCCTGTAAAACCCGCCAGATCGATGAGCAACGGGTAGCGCTCACCCGGGCGGCACGCTTGCGGGACATAAACCCCAACCGTCCGCGCGGTCGGATCCCCCAACAAATTTTCGAGTAAGGGGTGCCCTTCGGTTTCAAAAAATTCGAGTTGTCCTTTTGGCGGGCTAAAGGCATGTACTGGCATCAAAACTCCTCACAGTGGTTTCAGCGTCAAACACTTGATTCCGTCGCGACGGCGGGAGACCGCAACCCAGATCTCAGACCGCCAATATCCTCAAAAACCCGATAGATGGCTGGGACAACCAACAAGGTGATCACCGTTGCAAACGTGACCCCGAACGCAAGGGAGACCGCCATGGGCACCAGAAACTGAGCCTGAACACTGGTATTGAACATCAGCGGCATCAGGCCAACAAAAGTGGTCAGTGACGTCAGAATGATCGGGCGGCAGCGGGTCACTGCGGCATTGACCACCGCATTATCTAAACTCTCGCCCTCTGACACCAGCCGGTTTACTGTA
>JABGWC010000300.1 GCA_018645765.1 Gammaproteobacteria bacterium
ACATAAACGGCTTTGGCGTTGTGCTTGACCGTGCCGTAATAGTCTCGGCAGTGAAACTCTTGGTCCAAACTTGCCGGCAGCTCAAGGACCTCGGCAATGTCGTCTGGCCCATAGCCCATGTTTGCCAGTCTGAGGGTTTGATCGTGAATGTATCGATACAGGTCTCGCTGTTGCTTAAGGTATAGCACGGCCTCTGATTGGCCCCAGGTTGGCCAGTGATGGCTTGCGAATTCAACCTCTAAACGAGAGCCAAAGCGGTCGATAGATTCTTGGATCTGATTGGACCAAGCCAGGGCATCTCGAACCTGAGCGCCCCTGGGGGTGTAGATGTTGTGTAAATGGTGGGACGTGATCTCGGACATGCATAGCGCTTTGTAGTCCGGAAAATAAAACACCATCTCCGCTGGCGCCTCCGAGCCCATGGTCAATTGAAACTCGATGGTAATGCCATCAACAACTCGAATTTCCGCATTGGTTTCAATGATGTCGGTGGGCACTATAAAGCCGGTTGTGCCGAGGGCAAGGGCTGCCCCCAAGCCGGTTGAAACAAAGCCCGTGGGTGATGGTTGTAACAGGTTGCCATACATGTAAGTTGCGCGCCGACCCATAACATTGCCGGCCAAGACGTTTTCGTTGAGGGCCTCTTGTACGAAATCCTTGGGCGCAATAATGGGCACCTCGCCTGCGCTGACCGCGGCTTGGGTGGTCACACCTAAAATCCCGGCGAAATGATCGACATGGCTGTGGGTGTGAATCACCGCGACCACTTCCCGATGTCCTAAGTGCTCATTGGCAAGCGCGAGTGCCGCGCGTGCGGATTCCGTGCAGGTGAGCGGGTCAACGATGATCCAGCCGGTTTCGCCTCGAACTAAGGTCATATTGGCAATATCAAATGAGCGGACTTGGTAGATCCCATCGACCACCTCGAATAGGCCGTGGTGTTGCGCATTCAATTGCGCTTGCCGCCACAGCGACGGATTGACGGTCTCCGGGCTTTCGTCCTTTAAAAATTCAAATTGGGTGAGGTCGAAAACCATTCGATCGGCATGTTGATGGGGGATTTGCATCGGCTCGAGGGTTTTGATGAAGCCTTTGCCCGCATTGTCGAAACTCTTTGTTTCGCTCAAAGGCAGCTGCTTTCGGACCGATGCCTGATGCGCTTGCGTATGTTTGCTCGCAGGTTTTTGCTGCTGCTCGGGGGTGGCTAGGGGCTGGTAATGGGTCATGGTATCGCGCTCGCTGAAAAAGTTGTGTGTCGGATCGGGGCGATTAACATAACGGGTATCGCCCTTCAGGTCGACCCTGTGGGGTGCGCTCTATGGGGTGTAAACTGGCGTGCGGGTAATCTGTTAACGGCATTAATTGCACGGCGTTTGATGGCCGGCAACGCACCATACGGGCTTCAGGGAGAAAAGGTTATGAGTGATCGATGGCAGTATGTGGTGGGCGGGATCATTTCCTTGGCGCTGGCACTGGGGTACCTGACGTTAACCGATGAGGCGTCATCCGATGGCGGGCACGAGGCTCGCACGTCGGATCAAACCCAAGATCCGCCCAGTCCAGACGCCGTATCTGGCACTGAGTTGGACATTTTATCACTGGGTACGCCTTCATCACCGGTTACGCCGTCGGTTGGGGCCCCCCTTGGATCAATCGATGCGGCGTTGACCCCAGAGGCGGTAAGCCTTCCCACTGAACCCGCGTTGAATGACAGTCTTGACCCACCCGCTGTCTCGGTTCTGCCTGCTACCGCCTCGGGGGCGGTTGGGCAGGAGGCGGTAGTACACGATGAGCCTAACTCTGAATGACGCGCTCTTGATTCAGTAGCCGGCCTGTAATCCAGCAAACCAGCAAGCTGGTTGCAAAGGTCGTGATGAAGGCGGCGGGGTAGGCGAGCAGCGGTATGGTTTCGGCTCCTAGAATTTCTTTGATCATGAGAGACTGACCAAAAATCGGCACAAAATACATCCAAAGGCTGCTGGCAACAGGCAAAAACTGCAGGACGAGGGTCGGGACCACGGGGATAAAAACCAAGATGCCAACGTAAGATTGCGCATCTTTAAAGGACTTTGCGAATAAGCCAAGCAGTAGCTGAAGACTGCTGGCAAACATCGGCACGGGTAAGATTGCAAGTAAGAGCATCAAGACTTGACCCGTGGTTAACGTGAAAT
>JABGWC010000285.1 GCA_018645765.1 Gammaproteobacteria bacterium
CTTCAATACCCTGGGCTGACGTTGCGTCAGGACGATGCGATCGCCTGGATCGCCGAGCATCAAGAGACCTTTGACTATTTGATCGACGACCTATTCCTCGATGGCGCCCAGGACCCTGAACGACCCGAACCCATTGGCCTGGCCTGGCTTACAGACCTGTTCAATCGAACAACGCCCAACGGCGTACTCATTCAGAACCATCTCGATGTGCAGCACGCCCGCGCGTGCTTTAAAGCCTATCGGAGTTGGTTCAAAAAGCGATTCAGCCGAGTGCTCTTACTCACCTCAGCCACCTTTACCAATGGCGTCTTGGCGGCCTATCGCGGCCCAGTCGACGTCCGTCAAATTGGGCTGCAATTCAACCTCGGCTTAAAGTCTCGCGGCTTACCCACAAATGGCCTGAGCCGAATTAGCGCCCGCGTCTTGCAATAAGGTTCATTGCGCGGAGAGCCTCATCTGGTCCCGCAATCGATCAGGGGCTTGCCGCGCGGTTTAGGCTGGGTAAAGACTTTAAGGCAACGGCGGCCCAGTCACTAAGGCGCATCCGATCGAACGATCGGCCGCCCCCCGCGGGTAAGGCCTTGCAACGCGCCTGCATCATGCTCAGTCCAGAGCACCCGTTTGGCACGATTCTGGCGATCGATCAGGCCAAAGTGATTTTCGGAGCCGCCTGGGTTTTTCGCATCTTTCCAAGGTTCGTCAAAGGCCTCAAACAAAACCAGAACGACGCCAGCTGCCCGAGCCCACGCGGTCATCAGTTCAAAATACAATTGTTGTTGGCGCTCCCCAGCGGCGTTAGAACCACTCGGGCCATAAAATCCGTTATCAACGCTTGCCCAGCCCGTCTCCCCAATATGAATGGCCTTGCCTGGATCTATGCGCGACACATAGCGTTTCGTGCTGGCGTATTGATCTTGTGCATAAGCTGCTGCTCGAGCCATCCTGGCCGACAAATCTGCTTGCGGCGCCTGAGCGTTCACCTCATCTAAGATGTCAGACCAAAAGGCTGGGTTATAATGGGTGTCATGAAAAGGATAGGTGTGCATCGAAACAAAGTCGACCGCTAAAATTAAAGCGTCTAAGGTCGGTGTCTGATAGCGGACCTCGCCGCCGCCCCAAGACGCGAAATTATCGGAGCTCGTCACCCAGATCTCAGACTCGATTTCGCCCGCTTGCTTGAGCGCTTGAAAATGCTGCACCCACTTCAAAACCACCTTGGGTTGAACATAGTAGGCAACCGCCCAACGAACCATAGCCTCGTTGCCGACCGCGATGACTTTGACAATATCCGAATACGCTTTGGCAAATTGAACCGCCGCGTCGACCTCGCGCTGATTGGCCTCGTGATCTTCTCCCTCATGGTTGGGGGCATCGGTCCAGGCGCCAGCACAATCTATCCAGACGCCCAACATGACATACATTTCAAAGCTAGGATCTTCTGCTTGTAACGCTTCAATGGCTAAAAAGATGCGACGGGTCTCGTCAAACTGCTGCGTGTTGTAGGTTCGAATCATTTTGAACCCAAGGCCTGACAAAATCTTTAGATCTTCTTTAATCTCATTAACACTGGGCACCACGGCTCTTGTGGCAGACCTATAGCCGCCGTAGGCGATCGCTCGCAACGCGCCTGAGTCAAATAATTCGGCAGCCGATGGGGTTTGCGTCTTTTCGCTCATAGTTGCTGATGGCGCGCTCTGCTCACAACCTGCCACGAAGAACACCAAGGCCAGCAAAATAATCCGAAATTGCCCTCGCAGTTTCCCAACACCATTATCCCTTTTCAAGATCATCTATTTTCCTCGCGCCTTTGATTTTATCCAGTCCAGGGCCCCGCTAATCGATTAAGACTTAAAACACGGGCGCTGACGCGCCTAGGCTGACCCCTTAACCTTCCTTATCGGGCGCATTTAGCCCTTGTAATGTCCTATCGTGCGTTCCGGCGCCGGACAGATCACGGCCCAAATCAACAACAAAACCAGCGCGACCATACACAGGTAAATGGGCAAAAAATAACTACCGGACCCATCCAAACCGAGACTAAACGCCGCCGGGCCGATGGCGCTGGCGGAGACAGTGAGCGCGGTGTTTAACCCGCTTACCTCACCCAGATGTTTGGTGCCAAAATAGCGTACGAAGGCGAGATTTGAGAGCACGCCCCACAGGCCCCCACCCGCACCAAAACCAATCGCCAATAACCAATAACCCCAGTCACGCGCCAGATTTGCAAGTCCAAAAGCCCCTAATAAAAAACTGAGTAGCATCAATATCAAAAAGGGTTTTAAAGGATTCCGGTCCGCCAAATAACCTGCGAGCAAATTAACCAGCGTTGAACAAATGGCCGAAGGTAAAAAGTAAGAGAACGCTTCCGCTGAACTGCGACCCGCCTGATCAAAGATCGACACAATGTGAAAGATGAGGGCCGTTCCGAACAGGGCATGAATTGACAGACTCGCCGAATACAGCCAGAACACCGGCCGCTGCCTTGCCTCGGCCAGGGTCATGCCTTGAAGCTCTGTTTCGCGTGGCGCCTCATTTTCTGAGCCGTTTTCAGGATCCGCGATGACCGCAGTTTGCGGCACCGGCCGATTGCGAACAAAAAGCCAAGCAGCGCAGCCGAACAAGAAAAGCCCGGCCGCCATCACCCAGAGCGACCCACGCCAGCCAAAGTCGTTGATCAAGACTGCAATGCCGAGCGGCGCCAGCGCAAAACCGAAGGAGACAAACACGCCTCGCAAACCACTCACCAGGCCGCGACGTTTAACAAACCAAATCAGCAGGATGTTGCGCGATGCGCTGGTCAGAACCCCTTGACCCAAAAACCGCACACCAAAGTAACCCAGCAGCATGAGTAGCCAAGCCCAAGCGATCGCACCAGACAGCAGCGCTGACAATCGGTCAACCTGGCTAATATAGATCAGCACCAAAGCCAGTAGCACACTGGACGCCGCGATCATGATGCGCCCGCCGTGTTGATCAAATAATCGCCCGGCCCGAGGCAAACAAAAGGCGGACAAGAGTGTACCGACTAGATAAGCGAGGGACAGTTGCGTCCGAGTTAGCCCCAGGGCTTCGATAAAGTAGTCTGTGTAGACCCCCATCCCCATGGTTTGTCCCGGCACACTGAACAAAAAACCGAGGGTTGAGAACAACCAGATCACCCAGGCATAGTTTAGTGCTCGTTGCCTTGGTTGAGCCTGGTCAGGCATTGAAGCCACTGAATAGTTCCTTTTGATTGACCCGAAGCATCATACGTGAGGCCATTAACGCTGGCCAGCAAGCGGCCCCCTGGTATGGCATACTTTGATCGCTAACTGAGAAGACCACATGAAAAACGTTTTATTTATCACGGCGGATCAATGGCGCGGCGCTTGCCTTTCAAGCCTTGGGCATACTGTTCAAACCCCCAACTTAGATGCCCTTGCCGCCTCCGGCGTTTTATTCAAACGCCACTATGCGAACGCCGTGCCATGCGGGCCTTCCAGAGCCAGCTTGCATACTGGCATGTACCTTCAGAATCATCGCTCGGGCACCAATGGTACGCCGCTCGATGCGCGATTCACCAACTGGGCAAAGGAAGTTAGAGCCAGCGGCGGCGATCCCGTTTTGTTTGGTTACACTGACACCGCCAATGACCCAAGGCAATTTGCGCCGGATGACCCGATCTTGTCCTCCTATGAAGGCCCCTTGCCCGGAATCCGGCCGATGCTGCAGATGGGCACCTTCCCGGATGCTTGGGCGACTTGGCTTGAAACCCTCGGGTACGACATTCCCGAGCCCAATTGGCGACTCTATACCGAAAAAAACAGCCCCATCGATTACGAGGACGGTTTGGCGCACCCTGCCGCGCTTAAAATCCCGGAACACCACCATGACACCCGCTTTATGGTTGACTCGGTTATGGATTACATCCGCGGTACCGATGATGCTTTTTGTGTTCATCTGTCTTTGCTGCGGCCGCACCCGCCTTGGGTTGCACCAGAGCCCTACAACCAACGGTATGATCCTGCTGCGCTCGCAGATTTTATTCGCGCTGAGTCGCCTCAAATCGAAGCCGAACAGCATCCGTTTCTGGCGGAAATGCTGGCCACCAAGCACTACACTGCCCCGGCGGACCAAGCGAAGCTCACGCGACTTAAGAGTAGTTATTTTGGTCTCATGACCGACGTTGATGCGAATTTAGGGCGATTGTTCGATTTTTTGAAAGCCAATGGCCAGTGGGACAACACGCTCATCATCTTCACCTCGGATCATGGCGAACAAATGGGAGATCATCATTTGCTCGGCAAACTGGGCTACTTTGATGCCTCGTATCATATCCCGCTGATCATCCGCGACCCTGACTTTGATCCAAGCCGCCGCGCCAACGCGCAGATCGATCACTTCACCGAAAATGTTGACATCATGCCGACCATTCTCGATTGGCTTGGGCTTGAATGCCCAGTGCAATGTGACGGTCAATCGCTTCGCCCGCTCATCCATACGGGCACCCCAACCGGCCACTGGCGTGAGGAAGCCCATTGGGAATATGACTTCAGAAATATTCCTGCCGGCGAAGCCTTAGAACACCGTCTTGGACTCACCCCGCACCAATGTTCGCTCAATGTCATCCGCAGCGCTCAATATAAATATGTTCACTTCACCAATTTGCCGGCGTTGTTTTTTGATTTGGCAGCGGATCCGGATGAGCTCAATAACCTGGTTGACCACCCCGATTATCAATCGCTTGTCTTGGCTTTTGCACAAAAAATGTTGTCTTGGCGAATGAACCATGATGAACAGACCCTAACGCACCTTGCGCTAACCGATAACGGCGTTGTGAGTCGACCATCACCACGCTACGCACCCCTTCGTTCAACCCCTTAGGATAGACAGATGAGCACGCAACATCGAAATGACATCTACGGCACGGCCGATCAACCCGACCAAATCGAAACACCCGCCATTCCTGCTGCCACAGTGATCTTATTACGAGACAGTGATCGAGGCGTTGAAACGCTCATGTTACATCGGACGTCTAAGGTGCATTTTGGCGGGATGTGGGTCTTTCCCGGCGGCCGCATTGACCCAGAAGATTATCCGGAGAACCGCGATGTTAATATCGCAGCGCAACACGCCGCAGTACGGGAAACCCTTGAAGAAACCGGCATCACCATAGGCGGGGATGCCTTTGCCTGGTTTGCGCATTGGACGCCGCCGGCTGGCACCCCTCGCCGGTACGCGACCTGGTTTTTTGCCTCCATTTTAGAAACGGATCAGGTCATTGCCGTTGATGGGTTTGAGATTCAAAATCACGAGTGGATTCAGCCGGCTGACGTCCTCGCCC
>JABGWC010000327.1 GCA_018645765.1 Gammaproteobacteria bacterium
GATCCCAAGCCCTAAACTGATGAGGCCGGCGTCCTGTAGTAAATCGCGGCGGGTTATCTTGGTTGTCATGCCAAGATCAAAATCGGAGTATTTCAACGAGCGCGCTCCACGGCAAACAGGAACAATCAATCCTACAAGGGTTGCATTAGATGCGCTATGGCGCCGGATTGGGCTGGTTGCTTAAACGCTGTATTCAATTTCGGCCGTGGTCGCCATAGGTCGGCTCAAGACGATTTAAAACCTCGGAAAGGTCTCTTCGAGTAGATGATGTGCTAATCGGGGGCTGGGAGGCTCGCCTATGAGGATGCCTTGAGGGCGCCATCCTAAAAGCACGCGGGGCGCGAAGATGCCCCGTTGCCAAGTCTCGATACGGCCTCTGCCCGGCGTTTTATGGAGTGTTATTTCGGCGTTCCAAGTCCTTAATCGAGTTCCCAAACTTTGGCTTGAAACGTTTTCGCCCGCAGATCAACGGTTGAAATATGCAAGATTCGGGTCGGAGAATCATCGTCGAAGCCATAAACCTTGAGTTGGGTCCCATCTCTGGACCAAAGCCCGAGCGTCATACTACTTTCGAGCGCGCCAGTGTCATCAATGGCTTGAACCGTGCCAGTGAAATACCCTTTGGCGTTGGCGTCATTGGTGCTGACCATATTATGGGTTGCGTGGACGAGGCCATATTTTCCGGCCATGCCTTCATAGGTGATCACCATGCCCGCGTCATTCATTGTGATGGTGCTCACGGTGAGCTCAACCTCAATGAAATTGTCGAACCCATGGTTGTCGGCTTGTGTCGTTAGACTGAAACAAAGTGCAGCGAGGGTCAATATTGAAATTCTGATCATAATGCGGGTCTCTTAGTGTTTAAAAAATAGTGATCGGGCGTTGTGTCGTCGGCCTTAAAAGCGTTTTCTGAAAGCGAATCTGCTCGGAGTGTGCCGCCTCAATTAAGGCGGCCTCCATGGCGGGTTTGCAGCATATTTTAATTGTGACGGCGGATTACTCCGCTGCCCAGCGCTTCAGTTCAATCGCAACGTTTGTCGCTTCGAGCGTCCGTGTGCCTTTGACGCCTTTTTGATATCGCGCCATAGCGTCTGAGCTTTGCATCGCGTCAATGCCATCTAGCAATTGCGCCATGCTGCCTGCAACGAAGGAGATAAAGTTCGTGCCCTCAACGTTGCCTGAGGCGATGTTGCGACCAAAATAGACATTGCCTGGGAAGTCGTTCAGCGCTTCTGAATCCCACATCTGATTAAAGGCTTTCATAAAAGCGCTACCGTCCGTGACCGATAGGGCGTAAATCATCGTGACCGGATTGATCAGGTCACCGGGCGCTGTCTTAACCTTGGCGCGTTCGATGGCAAATAAGTTTTCCCCGTCGGGTGTGGAGACCGCCGCAATGGCGCTCAGGAAGGTCATCCAATCGGCTGAGTTAGCATTCATCGCACGTGATTGGTCCATCGATGCGGTGGTTGGGTAAAAGACATTCACGCCGTGGGTGCCCGCATAATCGCCGTTCACAATATTTTGAGATAAGACAACGGTGTTGGGTATTTTAGAGCCGGTTGGCGAGGCTCGGTATGCGTCCATTGCAGCGACAAAGGCGGCCGGGTCTTGGACCACAAAACTGTAACCTTGACCGTAAAACAAGGGGGGCTCGGCGGCGGCCACAAAATTAGAACAAAAGCTCAGCACAAGGGCGGCAAATAGGGTTTTAAGTTTCATTAAAGATTCCTTTCTTTTGTTGACAGGGTTTATTTGTTCTTAACGATTAATTGTTTGGCACTAAGGCGTCGCTTAGAGCGCGTCATAGTAAAGGGCTGTTCCTAGATTCTCGATTTCGTCTTTGTTAGCGATCATCCACTCGATGGTTGCCGCCCACCATTCAGATGCGAGCATGGCGTCGTTGAACTTCCCATAAGCCTCATGGGAGTCGAACTCGATAGAATAGTAGGCGCGCTCAATATCACCGCCAGCGCTTGCGCGCCAAAGTTTTGGATTTTTTGCGCCCAAGCTTTCGTGCAGAGGAGCCGATTGCTTTGCGCCCACTTCAAGTAGTTGCAGGCCGGCAACACTGCCTTCCCAGGTTGTAACCGCTAAAATAGCCATGTGGTTCTCCTTCGTTAATCACCTGATATTAAGGGGCTGCAAGCGCCTGGCAAAGGATAGTTCGAATCTGGTTCGCGAGCTGCGAGGAACCCGCGCCGTGACGACAGGGCTTTAAAAAGCTTTCGATCGAATCGGCGAGATTGGGGTAAAGAAAAAGGCAGGGCGGCGCGCGCCTTGGCACTGAAAAGGGCTCTTAACGAAAGACGGCCCGGCCAATAAGCGGAGCCGTTTCCTTAAGGGCCTGTCAGAAAGCGACCGTCCTAACCGGGCATCCCAAGCAGTCCTAGCCGAGCGGGACGTCTCATTGATCGAACGATGCGGGCATGAATCCGGTGCAGCGTGTGGTTACTGGTAAAAACGTTAGCCGATACAGGGTTGTTCGGTTTAGCATCTGTTGCTTCAAGGGAGGGACGGACGGGTGAATTTGCGTTACTTTTTGATAATGGCCGCTTTGGTTTGTGTGACGCAGGCGGTTGCTGCACCCCAGGCGTCTCGATTGTTTGAACCAGCACCAAGAGATGACACAGGCGCGTTTATGAACCCTGTTGGGGATTTATCGCAAGGCAGCCTTGGCGTACGGGTGCCGTTCATGTTGCGTCGTTTCGGGACCTATTTTCGAGGGGATGAGGGCGCGCCAAGTCTGATGCTGCCGAAAGACCAACCGATCGAGGTAGTGGATTCAACGCGTGCCACGGTGACTTGGGTTGGGCATGCGACGGTGCTGGTCCAAATGCCGGGTGTCACGTTTTTAACGGACCCAATTTGGTCTGATTGGCCGAGCCCGGTTCCGTTTATTGGACCGCGGCGCTATGTGTCGCCCGGGATAGCGATTGAAGACCTGCCGCCCATTGATTTTGTCGTGATCTCGCACAATCACTATGACCATTTAGACCTGCCCACCTTGAAGGCGCTGGCAAAGCGAGATGCTAAAACGCAGTTTCTGGTACCGCTGGGTAATGAGTCTCTGTTGCAGGATCAAGGGATCTCGCAGGTTCATGGGTTCGATTGGGGCGACGCCATGACGATCAATGGCAGTACGGTCTATTGCTTGCCCACGCAACATTGGAGCAAGCGGGGTTTAGCCGATACCAATCGATCACTTTGGGCATCCTGGGCAGTGATTGGCGCGAGCAAACGCTTTTATTTTGCCGGGGATACTGGGTATTTCAAAGGCTTCAAGGCCATTGGTGAAAAGCTCGGGCCGTTTGATTTGGCGGCGATGCCGATCGGTGCCTACGAACCCACATTGATGATGCGGTCAACGCATATGAACCCCGAGGAAGCGGTGCGGGCCGCGATCGACGTGCGAGCAAACAAGGCGCTCGCCATCCATTTTGGGACGTTTGATTTGTCGGATGAACCGCTGAGTGAACCGCCCGAGCGGTTTAAAGCCGCTGCCGTTGAAGCGCTGAGCGTTAAAGATGCTTGGGTGTTTAAAATTGGTGAGCGCCGAGCATTTTAAATCCCTTCAACTTTGGGCACGGGTATCTCGTTAATCATTGGTGCACCCGGCGCGGTTAGGTTGAGAGATCGGTGCGGGTTTCAGTCTCGACACCGTTTAACCAATTTGACTTGTCGTAGAGATCAATTGGGCGGCATCTCGACGGCTGACACCCTGGTCGAGCATCCTGCATTCTTGGCGGATAGAGCGGGTGTTATAAGGCGTTTCGGGGAGAAAGGGTTGCCGTTAAGGACCACGCTTTGCGGAGGGTCTGCTGGCGCACTGTGAGGCCCGCATCGGTGCTTGGCGGTTTGGATAAAGGGCCTAGAAAAATGCGCTCACTTAAAAAAAGTAATCACTCAGCATACTTCTGAGAGAAATGATTTTCTCTTTCATTTTTTGTCATGCCGGCCGTTTCATCCATGAAAGTATTGCGCTCTTCTCTGCTTTTAAAAACCCAAATACAAACGGTATCGCGAGCGTGATAAATGGCTTTGAGTTCATCATCAATTTCGCAGATTTCAGCTGGGATGTCGGTCTTGATGCAAAGCAATCTTAATCCTATTTCATTGGCCATGAGACGCTGGCGCCTAAGTCACCCGCCTTAAATTCGGGTGAGGGTTGTTCTCGCAAAGCTTGAATCCGCGGTACTTCAGCCCGACGGGCGGGCTGAAGGCCTTGATTGCGATTAGGTGCCAGTCCAGTTTGGCGCACGTTTTTCTGCGAAGGCCGCAGGACCCTCTTTCGCATCGTTTGAACTAAAGACTTTTTTCTGAAGCGGAACCTGCATTTCCCAAAGTTTGTCTTCTTCGATTCCGGACGCTGCGGCACGCACCAATGCCTTGGAGGCGGCGACGGCAAGGGGCGCGTTCTCGGCGATGCGTTCGGCCAAAGCGATCGCTGTTTCCAGAAGGTCTTCGGGTTCGGTGAGCGCTGTCAGCATGCCCGCATTCATGGCTTCCTCGCCCGTGATAGGCTCGCCGGTCAATGCCATTTCCATTGCTTTGGCATAGCCGACGCGAGCGGGCAATCGAAAGACGCCGCCGGCC
>JABGWC010000206.1 GCA_018645765.1 Gammaproteobacteria bacterium
CTTGGGAATAGCAAAGTTGGCTATTTGCTTTTCAACGACCATATTGCAACCGCTGAAGCACAGTTAATTGACGCATTTGAGGGGTTTAAGTCTGAGGGGATAACAGAGTTAGTGCTCGATATGCGTTATAACGGCGGTGGTTACCTAGATATTGCTCGGATGCTTGCCTCAATGATTGCCGGGGAAGAAGCCGTCGATCAGACTTTCAGTGAGTTAAAATTCAATAGCAAATACCCCACCCAGAATCCCATCACGGGACGGACCCTATCACCGTCAAGATTTGCCAGGACAGCACCCGGGTTCGTGGTTTCAAGTGAGACCGATCTGCCCCTGCTCAATCTCAACCGAGTCGTTGTGATCTCGGGCAGCGGGACCTGCTCGGCAAGCGAGGCAGTGATTAATGGTTTAAGAGGCATTGGGGTCGAGGTCATTCTGATCGGCGATACGACTTGCGGGAAACCTTACGGCTTTTACGGCATCGATAATTGTGGCACGACGTATTTCACCATTCAGTTTAAAGGGGTCAATGCCTCTGGCTTTGGTGACTATACCGACGGGTTTTCACCGCCAGGAGCGGAGAACGTAGGCGTTGAAGTGGGTGGATGTGCCGTTGATGATGATCTGAGTCAAGCCTTGGGCAATCCTGATGAGGCGCGGCTTGCGACAGCGTTGGAATATTTATCGAGTGGTTCGTGCCAGGCTAGCGCGGCAGGCGTGAATGCCAAACGCCGACATCCCTTGAGTTCAGTGCGGGGTCAAGTCGTCAAGGCTGAACCTTTAACGGGCAGTATTTTGCGTACGCGAGAGTAATGGACTCTGGCGCGAGATCTGATTAAGACGCTCAGGTCTGCTGGGCGAGCACTGGTTCTGTCTGCGCCCAGCGCGGTTGTGCTCGTTTGATGATCAGACTTGGTTTTATTAGGCTGAGCGGCTGGATGTTTTGGCGGCCAGGCGCTGCTTCATTCAAGTCGCTCGTTATCGATAGCCCGTCCAGGTTGCTCGCTTAGGGCGTCTAACTTGATTGCGCGAACCCCACTTTCTGCTCTGCAGAAAGGACATTGTTTTGCTGAAGTTTATGTCAAACTGTCGAGTTCGTCTAAATACTCGGGATTAAGGCGATTCGGTCCCTTGGACCTCTGCTTATTGGATGTTGTGGGCTTCTTTAGAATACCTTGGGGTCTGTCATGCCATGGAGGTCGTTTTTTGCGAGACCAGTTTGATAACGCCGTTCGCTGAAGTGTTTGGATGTGGAGTCTGTTGAACACTGGAAGTGATCGCTGACTTACCTTTAATACGGGCTAATGTTTTAGGATTAGGACAAATCGTCATGAACAACCATTTGTGGGCTGATGTTGGCTGTTTTCAGGACCTGGCGACAGATGGTGTCGACTTATCGGCGAGCTCGGTCGTTGGCATGGCCGCGGCGGAGGTTGAAATAGATGCGCGGCTAATCAGAGCAGGTTGGCTTGCTTTCTACGCGAGACGTTGATGAACCGCGTCGCGCTTACGCTCGCGAGTTTCTTAGCGTACTTTGCTTTGTCAGGCATGCTGGCGCCCATCGGGATATTGGTTCAACCCAGCGCCGCGGCTTTAGGGGTGTCTGCTGGTGAAATGGTGAGAACCCTCGGGTTTTTTTCTACGGGTACCTTAGCAGGTTCGCTTGCGGCAGTGGTCTTGTTGCCCAGTGTAAAGCTGCGGACGCTGACGCTAAGCGTTTATGGCGTGGCTTGTTGTGTCTTGCTGTGTCTTTTGCTGATGCCGACCGATTTACGAGCAATTGCCGCAATGCTGTGCGTCCTTGGCGCTTGTCTTGGCATTGGTTTGGCTCAAGCCGCGCTGGTGATCTCGCGGATCTATAGCGAAACCTATCGGCCATCGATGTTGGTCGCGACCGATGGTAGTTTCAGTCTGGCTGGATTCGTGACGGCATCAGCGACTGTTTTTTTGCTCACCCAAGGCGCGCCATGGGCAAGTATCTATGGTTTGATCCTTGCGGTGGTGCTCGTAATTTTTGTAGCCGCCTTTTGGTTGGAATTTCCCGAAAACGTCCGAAGCGAAGATCCAGAAGATGCGGGCTTAAGCGTCAGAGCATGGCCGAGAACCATTTGGTTCTTGGCGGCTGCGTTATTTTGCTACACGTTTGGTCAAAGTAGTTTTTTAATTTGGTTGCCCTCCTTTGCACAAACCTCGATCGGGTTATCTGCGGCAGAGAGCGGGCATCTGGTGGGTCAGTATTGGTTGGGTATGTTTATTGGCCAAATCCTGACGGTCGTGATTGTTGTGAGATTGGGTGCAGTAAAAATGTCGCTTACCGGCGCGCTAGGGTGTTTTATGGCTTCCGCGCTCTTGTTCACCTATCCTCTGAGCCTTGACAGTCCCTCGATGCTTGCACTGATTTGGGGGGTCTGTAATTTTGGACTGCTGAAGTGCTTGATCTCACAAGCAACGCTTGCGTTTAATGAAACCCCAGCTGGGTTGATTCCGAGCCTTTTACTGGCGGCGTCTCTCGGC
>JABGWC010000288.1 GCA_018645765.1 Gammaproteobacteria bacterium
ATATGGCGCTGGACGCGCGCTGCAGCTGTTACACCTGCAAAAATTTCTCACGGGGTTATTTGCACCATTTGGATAAGTGCGGTGAGATTCTAGGCGCCACCCTCAATTCAATCCATAATATCGCGTACTACCTTGAATTAATGCGCCAAGCCCGCGGCGCGCTAGCAGAAGACCGATATGATGCTTGGGCTTTGACCGTTTATGCGGGTTGGTCTGAGGCCCCGCCACCATTAGAATTCGATCTAGAGGTACCACAGTGATTGCGTCTGACGACCGGAAACAGGACAATGCAGCGCTTTTAACGTTCTCAATTTGGGCTTGGCCAGTCTAAAGGCCAAAGTCTGCGTTGTAGGACATTTCTTACAAGACAGGGGGAATACATGCTTGAATGGTTTATTCCAGCTGCACAGGCGGCTGACGCAGGAGGTCCAATGCCAGGATTTGATATTTTAATACTCGTAGCTTTCGCAGGTATCTTTTACTTTATGCTTTGGCGTCCGCAGAGTAAGCGGGCAAAAGAGCATCGCGAGCTGATCGAAGGCTTGGGCAAGGGCGATGAAGTGATGACCAATGGCGGATTGGCCGGAAAGATTGTGAAGGTTGAGGAGCAGTTTGTTCTGGTTGAGGTGGCCGCAGGCGTTGAACTCAGATTTCAGAAAGCCGCGGTGTCTGCGGCGTTGCCGAAAGGCACTTTGAAGTCCTAACCTATTAGACTGCCCTGACCGAGGTTGAATCCGTGTTAAATCGATATCCCCTTTGGAAAAACCTGCTGATTGTTGGCGTGTTTGTGTTGGGCATTATTTACGCGATGCCGAATTTCTACCCCCCAGACTACGCCATCCAGATTCAAAACGAGCAGGGTAGTGCCGCGGTGCAGGACCCAGAGCTAACGGTTGCTTTATCGGCTTTGGCGGAATCGGGTATCCAGGTTAAATCGAGTAGTTTGGTCGACGGTAATGCTTTAATTCGGCTCAGTACAGCGGATGATCAACTCAAAGCACAACCTTTGATACAGCGCGCGCTGCACGACCTAAATGCTGATTTTGTTATCGCGCTCAACTCCGCGCCGACAACGCCCCAATGGTTGCGTGATTTAGGCGCAGAGCCCATGAAGTATGGTTTGGATCTTCGAGGCGGCGTGCACTTTTTGATGGAGGTCGATACGGCAAGCGCTGTGGAAGATCGGCTTGAGGGCATGGAGCAAGACATTAAAAGGGCGTTCAGATCTGGCTCCGAACGGGTTCGGTACGCGGGGACGTCGATCTTGGAGGGCCGCGTGTTGCAATTTCAATTTGCAAGCGAAGACGTGCGCAGCAAGGCAAGACGTCAGGTAGAAGAGACCTATCCCCAGTTTGTGGTGACCGAAAGTGATTTGCCTGGTGGTGCAGACGGCTTTGCCTTGAATTTGACGATGAGTGATAGTGCGATCCGCGAGATCGAGGATTTTGCGGTCCAGCAAAATCTGCAAACCATTCGTAATCGCGTAAATGAATTGGGTGTTGCCGAGCCCTTGGTTCAGCGATTGGGTCGTCAGCGCATTGTGGTTGATCTGCCAGGGGTTCAGGACACAGCGGAAGCTAAAAAAATATTGGGCAAGGTGGCGACACTGGAGTTTCGACTCGAGGCGAGCCCGGATGCGTCAAGAGCCAGTACGCTGCCCTATAATTATGAGGGTCGAGCGGTGCGGCTCGAACGAGACCTTATCTTGAGAGGCGAGCGGGTGTTTGACGCACAAGTTGGTTTTGATCCGGATAGTGGCCTACCTCAGGTCAATATAACGTTGGACAGTGAAGGGGGCGAGTTAATGCATCGATCGACCCGTCACAATATCGGCCGACGAATGGCGGTTGTTTTTATTGAGACTAAAACGCGAGACCGTTATGAGGTTCAAGGCGGCCGCGAAGTTAAAATTACGGAGCCCTACGTCGAAGAACGGGTGATCTCACTTGCCACCGTGCAGGCGGCCCTGGGCGTGAGCTTTCGGATAACGGGTCTGGCGGGCGATGAAGCGCGTGAACTGGCGCTCTTGTTGCGGGCGGGTGCACTCGCCGCCGACATGTTTATCGCAGAAGAACGGACAGTTGGCGCCAGTCTCGGTCAGGAGAATATCGAACTCGGTGCGACCTCGGTGCTGATTGGGTTTAGCTTGGTCGTGCTGTTCATGCTCGCTTTCTATCAGTGGTTTGGGTTGGCAGCAAATCTCGCCCTCATTGCAAATTTGCTGCTGTTGGTTGCGGTGATGTCGAGCCTATCAGCAACTCTGACCTTGCCTGGCATTGCTGGTATTGTGCTCACCGTTGGGATGGCAGTTGATGCCAATGTGCTGATTTTCTCCAGGATAAAAGAAGAGCTCAGAAAAGGCACAGCACCTCAATTGGCCATCAATGCCGGGTTTGAGCGCGCTTTTGTCACAATTCTTGATGCCAACATAACAACCCTCTTGGTTGCAATTATTTTGTACAGTATCGGCACCGGGCCTGTGAAAGGGTTTGCGATTACGTTAATGATTGGTATTTTGACGTCGATGTTTACCGCCATCATGGGCACACGGTCCTTGATCAACTTAGCGGTGGGCGGCCGACCCATCAAGCGTTTGGCAATTGGGTGGTCGCAGTGATGAAAATGGTCCCGTTCATGAAGTATCGCCAGGTTGCGGCCTGGTGTTCGGTCGCGCTTTTGCTGGGCGCGGTCGCAAGTTTGAGCATTCAGAGCTTGAACTGGGGTTTGGATTTCACCGGGGGTACGCTGGTCGAAGTGAGTTATCCGGCGCCCACAAATCCCGAGCAGATTCGTTTGAATCTGGATAACGCGGGCTGGAATGGTCATGTGGTGCAATATTTCGGCTCGGATCGGGACATCTTGGTTCGCATGCCGCCTCAAAAATTGTTGTCAGACAAAGATAATGCGCGCTTAGGCGACAGGTTGTTCGCCGCATTGAGCACGGCTGCAGACGGGCAGATTGATCTGAGACGGAGCGAGTTTGTTGGCCCGGCGGTTGGCGAAGAACTTGCGAATCAGGGCGGTTTGGGTCTGCTGGCAGCGCTGGCGATGGTGTTGCTGTATGTGTCGTTTCGGTTCCAGCTGAAATTTGCATTGGGCGCGGTGATTGCGCTTTTTCACGACGTTTTGTTCACCTTGGGGATTTTTTCGTTGTTACGTTGGGAGTTTGATTTAACCGTGCTGGCGGCGCTGCTGGCGGTCATCGGCTATTCTTTGAACGACACCATTGTAGTGTCTGATCGAATTCGGGAGAACTTTCGTCAGTCGCGACGCGGCAAATCAAGCGATATTATTGACGAGTCTTTGAACCAGACGCTGGGGCGTACGATGATCACGTCGTTAACAACCCTTCTGGTGCTGTTTGCACTGCTGATTTTGGGCGGTGAATTAATCCGGGGTTTTGCGATAGCTTTGATTATCGGTGTCGTGGTCGGGACCTATTCTTCAATCTACGTTGCGGCGAATGTCCTGCTAAGGCTGAATTTAAGTCGAGAAGATCTTATTGTTCCCGTCAAGGAAGGCGCTGATCTGGATGGTGAGCCATAGCGCCTTGAAGTGGCAAGTAAGTTCCCACTTGCTGCATTGAAATAAAGGCACTGATGCAATGGCCTGCGCTGGCGATCACAGCGCATCGTAGTTTGAAACGTGAAACAGGGCTTCTGCAATCCCCAAAGTGATGGGTTGGTTCAGACGCGATGCAGCGAGGACCGCGTTCGGCGCGGCGATGAGCGAAGTCCCGGACAACCGTCGTGGGTCAAGAGGGCGTCGCAAGGGGTTTCAGAAGATCAGTGTGGCGGGTCGTTGACCTGAACCGCCAGTAAGACCCGGTTGAATTTCCTTAAGGCAGAGCTTGAAGGTTTAGGGCTTGCAAAGACTAGAACGTTTGGCACTAGATGGCGCTTAGGTTAGGTGCGACCGAGTGAGCGACCCAAGGGTCTTAAACAGCCTAGGGTTTGCTGCAACCAAGTTGCCGGATTTTAAGTGCTCAAGGCCGCCTTCAAAATCGCCAATCAATCCGCCGGCCTCTTGAACGATCAGGCAACCGGCCGCGATATCCCACAGCGCAAGGTTATGCATCCAAACACCGTCGATTCGACCCGCTGCGAGTGAGGCCAGTTCAAGCGCGGCGCTGCCAGGCTCGCGGTAATTGCCGCCGGCATCTACCAAGGCCGCCACGGTTTTGCTATGGCCTTCAAATCGGTCGTGCCGATAGGAACCAGCGCTTGCAAAGAGCCCGCCCTCCGGTTTCTCGCGGTTAGAGACGCGAATCTTTCGTCCGTTGAGTTGCGCGCCGCGCCCTCGTGAGGCGATAAATTCCTCTTGCGTAATGGGGTTGATGATGACCCCGTGTTTCAACTTGCCTAATTCCATGCAAGCGATTGAGACGCAGAAGTGCGGAATTTGTCGACTAAAATTGGTTGTGCCGTCGATGGGGTCGATGACCCAATGGTAATCTGAGTTTCGCGTCGCCTCGGTTTTCGCGCCTTCCTCACCCGTGATCGCATGGCTCGGAAATGTTTTTCGGATGGAGTCTGATATAATCTGTTCCGCCTCTCGGTCGACATTGGTCACGAAATCATTCGTGCCCTTCTCAGAGGTTTTAACGAGGTCTGGGCGATCGTAAGCTCGAACGATATGACGGGCTGCTTCTCTGGCAGCCCGCAGCGCAATATTGATCATCGGTTCCATAGGGTGTTCGGTGTGGCTGAAAGAGGGCGCATCATATCAGATCTGCCTCGCTGAACAGTAGACAAAAGGATCTTCATCATGACGAACCCCCATCCATTGCGGGCAAAAGTGCGCATTGTCTTGGTTGAAACCTCCCATCCAGGCAATATTGGTGCCGCGGCTAGGGCAATGAAAAACATGGGGTTGGATCGCCTTTATTTGGTGCAACCCCTTGACTACCCAAATGAAAAAGCGGTTTTTCGGGCGGCGAGCGCGAGTGATGTATTGGATCAAGTCGTGGTGTGCGCCAGTTTGCAGGAAGCGATCAGCGACTGCAGCCTGGTGCTCGGGACATCGGCTCGGCAACGACGAATTCCGTGGCCATTAGTGACGCCTAAGGAAGCCGCGATCAAAATCACCGAGCACGGCGCGTCGGCTGGTGACATTGCGATCGTTTTTGGCCGCGAATCGAAAGGGCTGAAGAACGAAGAACTGCAGCAATGCCAGTATCACGTGAACATTCCAACAAGTGAGGCTTACAGCTCCTTAAACTTAGCGATGGCCGTTCAGGTGCTGGGTTATGAATTGTTTTGCGCCAGCGAAGCCCAAGTCCCAGAGCGGGTCTGGGATCAACTGCCCGCAACCAATACCGATCTTGAGCACTTTTTTGGGCACCTTGAAACGACCTTGGCGGAGGTTGGTTTCCATGACCCTGACAATCCCCGACAATTGCTAACCCGGCTAAGGCGTTTGTTCCTGCGGATTGAACCGGATCAGATGGAAATTTCAATTTTAAGAGGTTTCCTGAAAGCGGTTAATGATACGACTCGAAGTAAATCCTAAAAGGTTGGATACCCGACTAAAACGCTTGGTTATTATGGGCGCCTGCATTAAACTACCAGCCTGGCTCAGATTGGCCGATATTTGGGTCGCTGTGATGCGCTCTTATGCGGGTCGCGGTTAAAAGGCGCGTGCCTTGATCGAAATGAATCTCGGTAAAGCGCCGACCGGCCCACTTTTCAGGTGTGGGCTCAGGCTCGGAAAAGCGGATTCAGGCAGAGGAAGCTTCTTGGTAACAGGAAGGACCATAAGTGGGAAAGATTCGGCGTCTCAATGTAATGGATTGAGAGCGCGAGTTAGATGAGGCGGTTTAGTAAGCAGCAAGCGCTGGTGAGAGCGACGCCATGGTACACACGACTGGAGACCAGACAAAGCGATGAAGCTGACAGCAAAAGGTCGATATGCGGTTACCGCTATGGTGGATTTGGCGGTTTATGGCGACCAGGGCCCAATTTCTTTGAGTGAAATCTCCGAACGGCAGTCGATCAGTCAGCCGTACCTTGAGCAGTTGTTTGCAAAGCTAAAGGCGAATCATCTGGTTTTGAGTGTCCGTGGGCCCGGGGGTGGATACCGGTTGGGTCGGGATAGTCACGATATTGATGTCGCGGATATCGTCGCCTCAGTGGATGAGTCGGTGGATGCAACTCGATGTGGTGGCAAGGCCGATTGTCAGGGCGGCGAGATGTGTTTGACCCACGAACTTTGGTCGGATTTAAGTGATCAGATCCACAGTTTTTTGAAAGGGGTTAACTTGGCGAGTCTTGTTCAAAAGAATCAGGTACGCGCGATTGCCGCCAAGCAAACACTGGACCAATACGACCAGATCGGAATCCAAGCCGTACAACTAACGGATTAATGAGATTGAGGAAACAATGAAAGCACCGGTTTATTTTGATTATGCAGCGACCACGCCGGTCGACCCTAGAGTCGCCCAGAAAATGAGCGAATGCCTGGTGACGGAAGGGAACTTCGGTAACCCAGCTAGCCGCTCGCATAAGTTTGGTTGGGAGGCTGAGGAAGCCGTTGAGCTCGCCCGTAAGCAGGTCGCAGACCTGCTCAATTGCGATCCCCGAGAGATTGTCTGGACCTCCGGGGCAACCGAGTCCGATAACCTTGCGATTAAAGGGATCGCACAGTTCTACAAAGGCAAAGGCAAGCACCTTATTACCTCGAAAATTGAGCATAAGGCGGTATTAGATACTTGCCGTCATCTAGAGCGCGATGGTTATGAGGTCACCTACCTCGAGCCGGGCGAAGATGGGCTGATTACACCCCAGCAAGTGGCCGACGCGATTCGTGAGGACACGACCTTAGTGTCGATCATGCACGTTAACAACGAAATCGGTGTAATTAATGACATCGCGGGCATTGGTGAGGTCTGCCGAGCGGCCAAGGTGTTTTACCATGTGGATGCGGCGCAGAGTGCCGGCAAGATCCCAGTCGACTTAGAGACGCTGAAAGTGGATTTAATGTCCTTGTCTGCACACAAGATGTACGGGCCGAAAGGCGTTGGCGTTTTATATGTTAGGCGGAAGCCGAGAGTGCGCTTAGAGGCTCAGATGCATGGCGGCGGGCATGAGCGCGGAATGCGGTCAGGTACTTTGGCAACGCACCAATTAGTCGGAATGGGCGAATGTTGCAGAATCGCTCAGATGGAAATGGCCTCTGAGGCGGCCAGAACCTTGGCGTTGCGCGAGCGCCTTCGGCAAGGGTTTGACGATATGGAAGAGGTCTACGTCAATGGCGACCTGAACGCCCATGTCCCTGGCATTATCAATATTAGTTTCAATTATGTTGAGGGCGAGTCGCTCATTATGTCGCTGCCTGAAATTGCTTTGTCGAGTGGCTCAGCCTGTACCTCAGCAAGTCTTGAGCCGTCTTACGTCTTAAGAGCGCTTGGCATGAATGATGAGCTGGCTCATAGCTCTTTGCGTTTTTCCGTTGGACGGTTCACCACGGAAGAAGATGTGGACGGCGCGATCGAGCAGGTTCGGCACGCGGTTGAAAAATTACGGGAATTATCGCCTCTTTGGGACATGTATAAGGACGGCGTTGATCTAGACAGTATAGAATGGGCAGCGCACTAGCGCGAAATACAGCGAGTAAACGGAGCAGTCAAAATGGCGTATAGCGACCAGGTAATGGATCATTATCAGAATCCTAGAAATGTCGGTAAATTCGATGATCAGGATGACCAAATTGGAACCGGGATGGTGGGAGCGCCGGCCTGTGGTGACGTGATGCGACTTCAAATTAAAGTCAATGGTGAGGGCATCATTGAGGACGCAAAATTTAAGACCTATGGGTGTGGCTCAGCGATTGCCTCGAGCTCATTACTGACCGAGTGGGTTAAGGGACGAACCCTTGATGATGCGGCGCAGATCAAGAACACTGAAATTGCTGAAGAATTGGCACTGCCACCGGTCAAGATCCATTGCTCGGTGCTGGCCGAGGATGCGATTAAAGCAGCCGTCGAAGACTACCGTAAGAAACTAGCGGCACAGGTGTAGGTCGCGGCCGGTTAGGGCGATTTTAGGGGTTTTTATGAATATTAGTTTGACAGATACGGCGGCGCGTCATGTCCATGGGTTTTTACAAAGCCGTGGGCGTGGGCTTGGTATACGCCTGGCGGTTAAAACCACCGGCTGTTCGGGACTCATGTATGTGATCGAGCCCGTCGATCAGCCCGCCGAAGAAGATGTGAGCTTCGAGACTCAGGGCGTGAAAGTCTATATAGATCCTAAGAGTTTGATTTATGTCGACGGCACCGAAATGGATTACGTGAAGCAAGGCTTGAACGAAGGCTTTGAGTTTCGAAACCCCAATGTCAAAGGTGAGTGCGGCTGCGGCGAAAGCTTTACCGTTTAGCTGAGTAGGCCTGTTGAATTTTAGCCAAAATTTCTTTGAAATATTTCAAATCGGCGTGGCGTTTGATCTTGATTTGGCAGACCTCAGTGCGCGTTATCAAGCGCTGCAAAGGCGGGTGCACCCTGACCGATATGCAGGGCAAGGAGATCAAGCAGAACGATTGGCCACGCAGTGGGCAACCCAAGTTAATGAAGCGTATGCGACGTTAGCAGAGCCTTTAGCCCGCGCGAGCTATTTGCTTGATCTTCAAGGGGTCGTGCTGGCTCAGAATCCAACGCTCGATCCGGCATTCCTATTTGAGCAAATCGAGCTTCGTGAAACGCTGGATGAGATCCGGCAGGTAGGGTCTCTAACTCGAGCTGAGGCATTTATACAAGCGCTGGCCGAAAAACAAAGCGCTGAAGCACGAGTGTTCAACGACTACTTCAAAGCAGCCGCGCTGACTGAAGCAACAATCTGCGTGTACCGCATGCAATTTTTGGGCAAGCTTTCACAGGGCGCTAAAGCCCTCGAAGAAGAATTACTGGGTTATTAGTATGGCGTTAATTCAAATTACAGAACCCGGACAAGCGCTTGACCCCCATCAGCGGAAACGGGCTGCCGGGATCGATCTGGGTACCACCAATTCCTTGATTGCGGCGGTTCGGTCGGGCCAGGTAGATGTGTTGAAGGATTTGTCTGGCGTCAGTATGTTGCCCAGTGTGGTGCATTATTCCGGTGCGGACGTAACGGTCGGCGCCGAGGCATTGCCCTTTTCTGCCTCGGAGCCTTTCAATACCATTGCCTCGGCAAAACGACTACTAGGGCGAGGGCGAGCCGACCTGGATGGCATTGCCGCTGATCAGCGCTATGATTTTGCATCGGACGCTGGGGGTATGGTGCGGCTGCAAACGGCTGGGGGCGTGATTAGCCCGGTTCAAGTGTCAGCGGAGATATTAAAAGTTTTATCGGATCGGGGGGCCGCAACCCTTGGCGGGCCGCTCGACGGCGTTGTCATCACCGTACCGGCCTATTTTGATGACGCGCAACGTCAAGCCACTCGGGATGCCGCGGCCATTGCTGGTCTAAATGTCCTTCGACTGTTGAACGAGCCTACTGCAGCGGCGGTGGCTTACGGACTCGATAGTGGAGATGAAGGCCTTGTTGTGATCTTCGATCTGGGAGGGGGGACCTTTGACGTGTCCTTGCTGAGATTGTCTCGTGGCGTGTTTGAGGTGCTCGCAACCGGAGGTAATTCCGGTTTAGGCGGCGACGACTTTGATGAACGCATGGCAGAATTAATGCTTGAAAAAGCGCAATCCCAGGGCGGTCTCGACGCCTCATCGCGTCGGCAGTTGATGACGGAGGCCCGGCGAGTTAAAGAACTGCTGTCAATTCAAAGCAAGGTCGATGTCACGCTTTCCTTGCCGAGCTTGCAATGGCAGGGACCTATTCATCTTGCCGAGTTTGAAGCTAAGACTGCAGGGTTGGTTGAGGAAACGATCAAAGCCTCGAGACGCGTCTTAAGAGATGCCGGGATTACCGCGACCGAGATTAACCAAGTTGTTTTGGTCGGCGGCTCAACGCGAGTGCCCCTGGTTCGGTCGGCGGTTGAGGCCTTTTTTGGCCGCGCTCCGTTGACTGAAATAGACCCAGATCGCGTGGTGGCCTTGGGTGCGGCATTGCAGGCGGACGTCTTGGTGGGTAATAAGCCGGATGACGAAATGCTCTTGCTGGATGTCCTGCCTTTGTCTTTGGGGCTCGAAACCATGGGTGGATTGGTTGAAAAAGTAATCAGCCGAAATACACCGATCCCGGTTCAGCGCGCGCAAGAGTTTACGACCTATAAAGATGGACAAACGGCGATGTTGATTCACGTCCTACAGGGCGAGCGGGAACAGGTGGCGGATTGTCGATCGCTCGCGCAATTTGAATTGAGGGGAATTCCACCGATGGTTGCCGGGGCGGCTAAAATACAAGTCGTGTTTCAGGTCGATGCCGATGGGTTGTTGTCGGTTTCAGCGTCGGAACTGGCGACCGGCGTTTCAGCTGCGATTACCGTCAAGCCTTCTTATGGTCTATCCGACACAGAAGTGACCGATATGCTCAAAGCATCGTTTGCATATGCTAAAGAAGATGCAGCGGCGCGGATGTTGCTCGAAGCAAGAGTTGACGGCCAGCGACTCATCGATGCGCTCAGTGCGGCGATGCAGCAAGACGGTCCTACGCTTTTATCTCCAGACGAAACCCAAGCCCTTCAGCTTGGCATCCAGGCCCTCGAGGTAGCCCTCGCTGGCGATCAGGTTCAACTGATTTCAGCAGAAACGCAGAACCTGTCTCAGGCGAGCGATGATTTTGCCGCTAAACGCATGGATCAAGAGGTCCGCAAGGCCTTAACCGGGCAGTCCCTCGATGGGGCTTTAGGCGAAAATCAAGCAACAGCCGATGAGGCTCACTAGATTACATAGGAACGAAGGATGCCAAAGGTCGTAATTTTACCACATATCGAACGCTGCCCAGACGGCGCGGTGCTCGACATTGCCCCGGGTGAGGTTCTCATTGATGCGGCTTTAGCGCATGGGATTAAAATCGAGCACGCCTGCGAGATGGCGTGCGCGTGTACGACCTGCCATGTGATTGTTCGGGAAGGATTTGATTCCCTGGAACCATCGGATGACTTAGAAGACGATCTGCTGGATAAAGCGTGGGGTTTGGAACCAGATTCTCGATTAAGCTGCCAGTTCGTTGTGGCGGACGAGGATTTGGTCATAGAGATTCCTCGGTATACCATTAATCAAGTCTCCGAGAGTCAGTAGCCTTGTGATGAAATGGACCGACAGCCTAGAAATTGCCCTTGCGTTGATTGACGCGCATCCAGGCGTTGATCCGTTGACCATTCGGTTCACAGATCTAAAAGCTTGGGTTGAAGCACTGCCAGAATTTGACGATCAGTCAGACCGATGCGGCGAGAGAATTTTAGAAGCGATTCAAATGACCTGGATTGATGAGGTTGACTAGGGTGAATTAGGGCGGTAATTCACTATTTTGCTGGGTTAATCGCGCGTATAATACCGCGCCTCAAAAACAGTAATTTATCAGTGGAGTTGTCATGGCCTTAGAACGCACTTTTTCTATCATTAAACCTGATGCAGTGGCTAAAAATGCCATCGGTCAAATTGTCGGGCGATTCGAAGCGAATGGTCTGCAGATCATTGCGCAACGAATGGAGCATCTCACCGAAGAGAAGGCCAAAGGTTTCTATGCTGAGCATGATGGCAAAGGGTTTTTTACCGACCTGGTTGCGTTCATGACCTCAGGCCCAGTTGTTCTCCAAGTTTTACAGGGCGAGAACGCGATTTTAAAAAACCGCGAGTTAATGGGCGCCACCAACCCTCAGGAAGCGGCCGCTGGAACCATTCGGGCAGATTTCGCGCAGAGCATTGATGCCAATGCCGTTCATGGCAGTGATGCGCCAGAGTCTGCAGCCCGGGAGATAGCCTATTTTTTCACCCCTGAGCAACTCTGCAACAGATGAATGAGTTAACGCCAGAAAAAATTGATCTACTGGGCTTGAGTCAGGCCCAGATGACATCGGTTTTGGCTGGCTTGGGTGAAAAGCCTTACCGGACAGCTCAGGTAATGAAATGGTTGCATCATCGGTCGGTTATGAAGATCGATG
>JABGWC010000199.1 GCA_018645765.1 Gammaproteobacteria bacterium
ACTCGAACGCGGGACCAATTGGTTAAAAGCCAACTGCTCTACCAACTGAGCTAACGGCCCTCGTAAAGGCGCCCATGATACCGATTCGTACTGAAAACTCAAGATCTATGTCTGAAGGATTGCCTTGATGACCGCGCCAGCCTGATTCACCTCGCCGAGTGAGATAAGGGTCCCCAGTCCACCTGGATTGATCACGTTGATCTCGATGACATACGGGTAGACCAGGTCAATCCCAATGAATTCAGCACCGAGCTCTGCACAATAGGCGCCGAGCTTTAGCACGAGTGCCTGCTCAGCTTCCGATAGGGTGGTTCGTTCTGCTTGACCGCCCTGCATCAAGTTGGTCCGGTGATCCGTGTCTTGGCGCCGAAGGTAGGCGCCGATCAGGTGCCCGGCAGCCATCAAGACGCGCTTTTCACCGCGGTCTATATCCGGAATGTGTTCTTGAAGAAGCAAATAGTGATCCGCATTCTGGCCCAACAGGTAGCGAATGAGGCTTGGGTAATCGTGAGTCCTCTCATTGATTAAAAATATGCCCTGCCCGAGACTACCGGCTGCCGGTTTTAGAATCCAATCTCCGCCGCGCTCAATGATTTCGATGAAGGTCTCAGGTTGGTTGCTGGCAAATGTTTTGGGGTGTTGAAACAGATCATTTAATTGCGTCAGACCGTACTTACTCCTGAGGAAAAGAAGGGCTTCGGTGCTGTTAATAACGCGCGTTTGAGCTTCCAGTATTTTGAGGAGCTGAATTTTATCCAGAAAGCTGTTGCGCTTGCCGAGGGACAGCAACCAAACCAGGTCAAAGTCGGCGCAGGCTAGCGCTTCATCGGCGTTTGGATCGCTTTGAAAGGATTGTTGCGGGGTTAGCCTTTGGCCACGGGTAAGTACCTCACCGGCAACGAGACTTAGCTGGTCAATGTGACCCCAGGCAACGTGCGCGCCTGCTGCTATCGCCGCGGTCGTTAGCAACGCTAAATTGCCGTCTTCTTTGACATCAAGCGGTTGGGTAAGAAACAATAGACGCATTGGGGTATTGTCGGATACCGCTAGCGTAATTACTACCAAGTAAGGGTTTGGTGCCTGAGATTAAGGGGCCATTTCTCTGACGCAATATAAGACATTGGACATCGATATGAATATCACTATTCCACAGCATCCCGCGCCGCATGGGCTCAGCAGCGCTGAAAAAGCGTCCTTGGTGACCCGAATTAAAGGTTTGCTCAAGGAGCATAATGCGACGCTGGTTGCCCATTATTATACCGATCCAGACCTGCAGGCCCTAGCCGATGAGACAGGCGGTTGCGTTGCCGATTCTCTAGAAATGGCGCGATTTGGTGCGATGAGTTCCGCGCAGCGGATTGTTGTTGCAGGGGTTCGCTTCATGGGGGAGACCGCAAAGATTCTGAGTCCGGATAAAACCGTTTTGATGCCAACCTTGGAGGCGACCTGTTCCTTGGATTTGGGGTGCCCGATCGATGCCTTTGAGGCTTTTTGCGATGAACATAATGATCGAACGGTCGTGGTTTACGCCAATACGTCGGCTGCGGTCAAAGCGCGCGCGGATTGGGTGGTGACCTCTAGTATTGCGCTCGACGTCGTTGAACATTTGAGCGATCAGGGCGAGAAAATATTATGGGCGCCTGATCGGTATTTGGGTGCCTATGTTCAGCAACAAACGGGCGCTGATATGTTGCTATGGCAGGGCGCATGTGTCGTTCATGAGGAATTTAAAGCCCGCGGGATCGCGGATTTACGCAAGGTTTATCCCGAAGCCGTGGTCTTAGTTCATCCAGAGTCTCCTGAAAGTGTTGTTGCGTTAGCAGACGTTGTAGGCTCAACGTCACAACTGATTAAAGCAGCCGCTGAGACAGACGCTGAGACCTTTATTGTCGCGACAGATCGCGGAATCTTCTACAAGATGCAGCAGCAAGCACCGGGCAAGCGTTTCCTAGAGGCGCCGACAGCAGGCAGTGGCGCGACTTGTAAAAGTTGCGCCCATTGTCCGTGGATGGCCATGAATAGTCTTGAGCAGGTTGAGCGCGCCTTGCTGATGCAAGATCAAGAGGTTCTTGTGCCAGTTGAATTGGCGGCAAAGGCTTTGGTGCCTCTGCAACGTATGCTGGATTTCAAGCCTTAAAACGAAAGGTTTGATGCCGAAAACGACGCGCAAAGGCTATTGAGAAGATTGGTCCTGTAACACCCAAATTTCATCAATACGCTGTTTGATTTTCGCGCTGAGTTGAAAATTCTGGCGGACCAGCGGTAGCGCGTAACCTAATTGTTTCGCGGCACCGTCCAAGTCGCCGTTGAGCAGGAAGTATTCTGCTCGAGCTTGGTGAACGCCAGGAATGTCATTCGCCAAACCCAGGCTCTCGGCCAGTTGATACCAAACTTGATCATCCTGAGTGCGCGTGAGAATCAGTTCGTTCAGTACCTCGCTCGCGAGATCCGGGCGCTCTGATTGATCGAGCAGCCTTGCGTAGAGCACCGAGACAGGATAATTGTTCGGATTAATCGCAAGCACGCGGCGCGCCGTCGCGAGCGCCTCGGCTAACTGCTGACTGTCTGCCAAACGCTCTATTTGAGCCAGTTCTAGGGCGATGTGGTTTGGATACTGCGCAAGCAGTTCATCGAGTAAGACCTTCGCCTCACCAAATTGTTTTGCTTTGGTGTAGGCCAGCGCTAATCCATATTGAGCCGCATTCAAGGCGGCGCCTTGGCTTACCGCCGTATTGTTTTCAAAACGTTTGATGACGCTTTGGATCAGGTCTGCATCAGAGACCATGACCCGAGCGCGGATGAGTTGGTAGTCAAAATCGGGTTCCCATTTTTTCTTGGCGAGGCTTTCGGTTTGGTTGTAGGCGTCGCTGATTCGACTTCGGGTTACGGGGTGGGTTCGAAGGAACTCAGGGATTTGTTCACCGCTACCTCGGTTTAGGCGATCAAGCCGTTCAAACATGTAGGCCATTGCTCTAGGGTCAAGGTTTGCGCGGGTCATTGTGCTGATCCCAATTCGATCTGCTTCAGATTCGCGCGTCCTGCTATAGCTCAGTTGTTGCGCGCTCGCAAGGCCTCGGCTGGTTGTGACTGCCGCCATGCCTGCTTCGGACCCTGCTGTCGCGGCAAGTATCACGCCGGCGAGCAGGCCTGCGATCGAAATTACGCCGGCTTTTCTGCTGGCCTCGATACCTCTTGCAAAATGACGCTGGCTAAGGTGTGCGAGTTCGTGCGCCAGAATGGCTGAAAACTCATGCTGGGTCTCTGCGTGGAGAAATAGACCGTGGTTGATCCCCAGCACGCCGCCGGGCGCAGCAAACGCATTAATCGATGCGTTGTCGATCAGTGTTATATACAAACGGCGGTCCTCAAGATCACTATGTTCCGCTAATGCGAATATGAGATGTTCAAGATAGTCGATGACCAGAGGATCCCGATAACCTGGGGTTTGTGCTCGGACAGCTCTTAAAAATCGCTGACCAAGATCATGTTCAAAGGCAAGTGAGGTGGTCGCGGGACTGCTCCCGCCCAGTTCAGGCAGGTTTAAGTCGTTGTTTGCTGACTTAGCCGTCATCGCAAACAGCACAAGCCCGGCGCATCCGGTAAGCAAGATGAAGTTGATGAGGTCGCGCGATGTCATGAGGCTATGTTCGCAGGGGTGAGCCCTTGAGTTCAACCTGTATCATCGGCCTTGGCCTGATATACTTTTTTGGTTAGGTTTCAAAGGATGTCGTTGTGAATTTAGAGTGTGATGATCCTGTGCAGCTAGATACGAAAGGATTGAATTGTCCGATGCCTTTATTAAAAGCTAAACAGATGCTCAATAAGCTGGTTGCAGGCCAAGTGCTTTTGGTTGAGTCAACGGACGCCGGTTCTGTTCGAGATTTTCAGGTGTTTGCAACTCAAAGTGGCCATGTGCTGTTAAATCAGACTGACGAGTTAGGGGTTTACAAACATTGGTTGAAAAAAAGGGATCCGGTCGCGTGAGACAGATTCTTAAAAAATGGGTGGGTCGGTATTTTTCGGATGAAGAAGCGCTGATCCTGCTCGCAATACTGCTGGGCGTGAGTTTGCTGTTTGTAATGCTGGGTTCTGTTTTGGTGCCAATTTTGACTGGGATTGTTCTGGCCTATGTCATGCAGGGGGTGATTAATCAGTTGCAGCGCTTGCGGGTCCCCCGATCATTCTCGGTAACCATCACGTATTTACTGTTTCTCGGGGGCTTTGTTGGTTTCTTATTATTTCTGCTGCCCCGATTTTGGCGTCAGCTTGGAAGTCTATACCGTGACCTGCCAGAACTCAGTGATCGGTTGTCGGCAACACTGGTTTCGCTGCAAGCACATTTCCCCTTGGTGATTTC
>JABGWC010000179.1 GCA_018645765.1 Gammaproteobacteria bacterium
AGCCAGGCGGCTCACATCCTGAAAGAGCGGCACATGACAGCCAAAGATTTGGCAGCCCCCCTTCATGAAGCCATAAAGACCGGAATGACTGAGTGCGCGATCCGTTCCGACCCAGATCAATTGAAAAACCAGCACCCCACCTAACATAGCGGGTAAAGCCCAGGGTTTTAACCGAACGCCAATCATGGTTAACGCCACGTAAGCCCCTGATTCGAGCTTTTCGGCCTCGCCGCGACCAGACTCAGTTTGCCCGGGCGCTAAACCCTCGCTGTCTAGGTCTGCCGCGCCAAACGATGCGTTACCCGAATCTGGGCGCGCTGCCGAGGTTTGGCTTAACGTCACCTCGTCTTGCGCAATCGCATCGAGGTCTAAATCAAGGGCCTGTAGACCCTCATCACCAAGCTCCGGCAAGCTTGCCGCGCGGGCGCCTGCTTCGGCAAAAGCATCTGGCTCAGCTTTCTGGGGTGTTAACGCCTGGATTTCATCAGCAGTCTTGATTGGATCCTCTGCATGAAACAGCGCCTGGCACTGCCCACATTGAAGCTGACCACTGGCAACCCCAAGCTCACTCAATGAGACTTTAAAAGCCGTTCCACAATTTGGGCATTGGGCAACTAACATCGCTTAGCCACTAAACAAACCCAGCCATCGCGCTCAAATTGGTCCACGAACCGAACTCGCCCCTCATAGGCCTGTTCAACCATGACTTGTTGGCTACTCATAATCCCGGACAAAACCAGCATCCCATCCTGGGCCAAGCAATCCATTAAACTTTGCGCAAGGGTCACTAAGGGCGCCGCCAAGATGTTGGCTAAAACCACATCATACTTCGCGGGCTCAAACGCCTCTGGCAAGGTGGCCACGATCTGCTGTTCAACCTTATTTAGCGCGGCATTTTCATTCGTTGCCGTAATGGCCTGAGGATCGGTATCCACCGCGCGGCAGGAACCCGCGCCAAGCAACAGCGCCGCAATACCCAAAACACCCGATCCAGCCCCGTAATCCAGGACCGATTGCTGCCGCCAGGTTTGTCGATCGAGCCATTCAAGAATTAAAGCCGTGGTGGCATGGGTGCCCGTACCGAACGCAAGGCCCGGGTCCAGTCGCAAAGCGACCTCGGCCGCACTTGGCACCTCATATTCCGTGGGGACAATCCATAATCGCGGCCCAAACGGCATCGGCTCAAACTGCGTCAACCATTCCCGCTCCCAAACCCGCTCTGCCATGGTCTCGACTTGGCTGACATTGAGTCCTTCAGACTCAAACCCGGCCACAATGGCGGTGATGTCTTGGTCTTGTTCATAGAGACCACAAATATCAACCGCCGCCCAAAGCGGCGTTTCTCCGGGCCCAGGTTCATAAATTGGTGCGTCCAGAGGATCCGTCAAGGTCACAGACAAGGCGCCCGATTCCCAGAGATGTTCCTCGATGTTGTCCGCATCAGACTCTGCAGCCGAAATAGTTACTTTATGCCAATACACAAATGCTCCTAGACGCAGGCTGGACGGTCCAGCCAAGGCTTCAATTCTTCCATCTTTGCGGAGAGAGCTACCTTAACCCTTCCTGGGCACGCATCACGCCACCTTTTGAGACTCACCCAACCCGCGTCCAGCGCTAAGACAGGTGAAGAGACAACCCAGGCACTAACGTGCCGACCGATCAAGCCCCCTGTGCAACCACATAGGACAATGCAAAACCGTAACCCTTTGAACCCAAACCCGTAATCACACCGCGGGCGATGTCCGACAAATAAGAATGATGCCGAAACGTTTCGCGACCAAAAACATTCGACAAGTGGACTTCGATAAAAGGTCGGTTCACGGCCAGAAAGGCATCTCGAAGCGCGATGCTGGTGTGCGTCAGGGCCCCGGGGTTGATAATCACCCAATCAACGGAATCTTTGGCTGCGTGCAAACAATCAATCAACGCATGCTCTGCATTGGATTGAAAGAAACTCAATTCAACCTTATCGGGATCACACTGGGCAAGTAAGCTGTTTTCAATATCCTTTAGGCTCTCAGAACCGTACACCTCAGGCTCGCGGGTACCTAACAAATTCAAGTTGGGACCATTCATAACCAAAATCTGCTGCTTCATCTGATGCTCGCTTTAGGCGCTTAACGCAATCTTAAATTGAACTGGGGATAATTAACATGGCCGACCTGGCGAGATCACCTCGCCCCGTCGAGTTCGCGCATGGTCTTTGAGCCGTCGGACTGTTCGCTAAAGCAGACTCAAACTGTTTCGCCGTAGGACCCGACCGCAACAGGAATCCATCACATCGATCAAACACGGCGCGTTTCTTGGTTTAATCCAGCTCGACCCATCTTTTTTGCGGCGGGTAGCAATAGCCCGCTTCCGCACAACCCTGATATTCAATGAGAAACGGCTTGGAATCCGTATTGGCTTTTGTCAGGCCAGGTCCGATCGGAACATCAAGCGCTAAATCTTCGCGGTAGATCAACACCTCTCCGAAATACTCGTCGTGATAAGGCTCGGCCTCGGGCAACTGGACCGCAACCAGCTCGCCGTTGGGCCCTGCAACCTTCAAACGGCTGCGATATAAGTAGTGTCCTGGCTCAACGCGCCATAACAACTGCAGACGCTCCCCCTGAACAAACCCAAGAAATTCAAAGGCTGTATCAACCGGTACAATACGCTTGGCTAAGTCATTTTGTGCCGCGCTAGACTGAAAAAAATCAAAGGTGCCCGCAGCCGCAGCAAACGGCGCTTGGCTTAAACACCAGGCCAAAAGCCCAATTTTAATTGGAGAATATCGGTTCATGCCCATCGCTTCCTTTTTCTCAATCCCATCGTAGACTAGAAACATGATTCTAACGCCTTACAAGCTGCAAATCCCAGACAGCCGCCGCGCTCTTTCAGGCTTTCTCAAAACAGCCTGGCTCAGCAGCTTGGTGCTGATCTTGGTGGGGTGCAATAGCCTAATGACGCCTGCAAGCCAGCCACCTGCGTCCGATTCGAGCATTGGTCAAAGCGTGACCGAGCTCGGTCCGAAAACGGGCGCTTATTACCTGGACCCGCATCAAGGCTTGCTCGATCTCGCCGATCATGCCCTAAAAAGACAACACTTAACCCAGCCCGAAGCCACGAGCGCACTCACCTACTTCAACTTAATCCTGATCTCAGATCCAGACCACCAAGCCGCGAGGGCCGGCCTCAAGACCATCATCGATCAATACTTAGAATGGGCGCTTCGCGCAATCGAGGCCGCCAACTACGCAAAGGCTAACCAGTTTTTGGAGCGCGCGGCACGGGTGAACCCCAAATCCTCAGACATTACAGCAATGGCTGATCGACTGCGCCGAAAACGAGAAGAAGGTCGCCTTACCGAGATTTTACCCGCTTGGCTCCTTGCGGCGCGCAGAGAAACGTTGCAATCAACCGCAGACGACGCGCAAGTGAACAACTACCTCAGGAACTTGGCGCAGAAGATTGAGTCCCTTACCGCCAAAATTGTCATTTATAGTTTCAACGATGCAGAAGGCAGATGGCTTTATCAGCAACTGAATGCCAACACGGTCCATCGATTGCGCGGCACCCTGAAAATCGACCGGCCTAGCCGGATCGAAATGCATTTCAAAAGCAACCCCAGTACAATGCTCGACTGAACGCCACCACCAGGTTAAGTCGAACACTATGAAAAACCCGTTCAAAAAGAAGATTGATGAAGGCCTTGAACAGCTGGAAACCGGTGCAGCCAATACCTGGCTGCTTGGTGGCCTAAAACTCGCTCTGGCGGCTATCGCAGTCGTTGCCTTAATGTCCCTTGGGCTCGGATTTTACTGGAGCCAAGAGCCTGAAATGAGCATCCGGGAGGCCGGAAACGCCAATCAAGCTGCGCCGACCGGCACGGCGACCGTTCAGGCACTGCAACAGCTCGGCGGCATTCTGCTGCACAAACCTGGCGGTTATCTGTCAAACGATCTGTTCCCCCCCGGCGTCTTCTTAGACAATGTACCCAATTGGGAGTTTGGCGTCTTAGTGCAAGTCCGGGACCTCGCCCGCGCCCTTCGCAACACACTGAGCCGGAGTCAGTCCCAGTCCCGGGAGGATCCCGATCTGGTCATTGCAGAGAATCAGTTTTATTTCGATAACCATTCTTGGTTCTTGCCCGCAACAGAAGATGAGTATCAAAAAGGGCTCGTGGCATTAGACCGCTACCTGCTGAGGCTGGGAGACCCGGGCGAGCAACAAGCTCAATTTTATGCTCGGGCCGACAACTTAAGCCTTTGGCTGGGTGAGGTCGAGACTCGTCTGGGCAGTCTCTCCCAACGCTTAAGCGCAAGCGTTGGAAAACGCCAGCTCGATACCGCCTTAGCCGGCGACAGTGCCGCTCAGCAATCTACGACCACTGCCAGCGAACAAGAACTCAAAACGCCCTGGCTCGAACTCGACGACATCTTTTATGAAGCGCGCGGCTCAACCTGGGCAATCCTTGTGATTCTTAGGGCGATCGAGCAAGACTTTGGCCTCGTGCTCGAAAAGAAAAATGCTCGGGTGAGTCTTCGACAGATTATTCGAGAACTCGAACCCACCCAAGACCCGTTGTGGAGTCCGATGATTCTCAATGGTAGCGGCCTTGGCGTTCTGGCCAATCACTCCTTAGTCATGGCCTCCCATATCTCCCGAGCGAACGCGGCGATGAACGACTTGAGACAATTGCTCGAACAAGGCTAGCGTCTAATCAACGCGGCCGCCAAGACCCTATTTGGACCTCATATCCTTTTTGAGCTGACCTATCGCAGTTACTCGGGCCCCTGGTTTCCAAATTTTTGAATCAGACAGCGGTTCCCTCACGGGCCACAATTTTGTACCATAGGCGCGCCTGGCTTTTGGGGACAGGCAACCCATCACAACCTGTTGAGATCGCTTATGACTTTTGACCATCAATTGCCGCCATTATTTGGCGCTCTAGGGCTCGTTGTTGCCTTTATCATCTACGTCATTATGACCAGACAAGATGAAGGTGGAGAAAAAATTAAAAAGATTGCCGATGCCATTCACAGAGGTGCAATGGTCTTTATGCACACGGAGTATCGGCTTTTGTTTTTGTTCGCGACACCGGTTGGCTTGGCCCTTTGGTACTTCCTGGGCAGTAATACGGCACTGTCCTTCACTGCCGGAGCCACCTCGTCGGCCCTTGCAGGGTACCTCGGCATGTTTTCCGCAACCAAAGCAAACGTTCGAACCACCGCCGCGGCCCAATCCCAAGGCCAAGCTGGCGCCTTGACCGTTGCTTTCTATGGTGGCTCGATCATGGGGTTGTGCGTCGCGTCCCTCGGTTTATTGGGCCTTGGCTCCCTTTACTGGCTGTTTGGGGGCGATCCAGCAACCGCCCACGCCATTCACGGTTTCGGCATGGGCGGCTCAGTTGTTGCGTTATTCAGCCGAGTGGGCGGCGGTATTTTCACCAAGAGCGCAGACGTTGGCGCTGATTTGGTTGGAAAACTTGAAGCGGGCATTCCAGAAGACGACCCCAGAAACCCGGGCGTTATCGCGGATAATGTCGGCGACAACGTTGGCGATGTTGCTGGTATGGGCTCGGACATTTTTGAGTCCTATTGCGGCTCGATGATTGCAACCATAGCAATTGCATCGACCTTGGTTATGAGCAGCCCTGAGGCGCAAATCCTGACCCAAGGACTCTCCATGAGCGATGCCCGAGCGGCCTTGATGTCTTTTCCCTTGGCACTGAGTTCTTTTGGATTGATCTGCTCAATCATCGGTATTTTAATTGTTCGGGCACGATCCAATGCCGCACCTGAAAAGGCACTTCGAATGGGTCACCAAGCCTCTGCGTTGATCTTGATTATCGGCGCCTACTTCCTGACCAGAGAACTCGGCATCAGCATCAATGTTTTTTACGCAATGATGGCGGGCACCATTGGCGGCATGATCATTGGTTTGGTCACCGAATACTACACGGCACAAGGACCTGTTGTTCGGATCGCGGAATCCGGTAAAACCGGTACTGCAACCGTCATGATTACAGGATTAGCCGTTGGCATGGAGTCCGTCGTGGTTCCTATCCTGTCCATTGCGGCCATCATTTACGTTTCAACCACAGTCGCCGGCTTGTATGGCGTGGGGATTGCCGCTGTTGGGATGCTCGCAACGGTTGGCATGACCATGGCCCTCGACGCGTATGGCCCAGTTGCGGACAACGCCGGCGGCATTGCAGAGATGGGCGGTTTGGGTGACGACGTCCGTGAAATTACCGACGGACTGGACGAAGTGGGCAACACCACAGCGGCCATTGGAAAAGGCTTTGCGATTGGCGCGGCTGCATTAGCCGCACTTGCCATTATCGCTGCCTTTGTTGAAACCATGAAAGGACATCAACCAGATTTTGCCCTGCTTATTTCCAACCCGGAAGTCTTGGTCGGCATCTTCATTGGCGGCACACTGCCCTTCCTCATTGCCTCCATCACGATGACGGCAGTTGGCGATGCAGCGATGGAAATGATCGAGGAAATTCGTCGCCAGTTCCGAGAAATCAAAGGTCTGATGGAAGGCGAAGCAGAAGCCGATCACGAAAAATGCGTTCAAATTGCAACGAGTGCCGCACTGAAGAAAATGATTCTGCCCGGTATCATCGCCGTTGCAGCACCACCGGTTGTCGGCTTCACTTTAGGTGCTGAGACGCTTGGCGGTATGCTGGCTGGGGCATTACTCGGGTGCGTCTTGATGGCGCTCATGATGGCGAATGCTGGCGGGGCTTGGGACAATGCCAAAAAGTACATTGAGAAAGGCAACCTCGGCGGCAAGGGTTCCGACGTTCACGCGGCAGCGGTTGTTGGTGACACAGTTGGCGATCCCTTCAAGGATACCTCTGGCCCTGCCATGAATATCTTGATCAACGTCATGGCCATTGTTAGCTTGGTAATTGCCCCCTTGTTGTAAGGGTGAACCCAGGTTAAAAAAAGCGGGCTTTGGCCCGTTTTTTTTGTCTGAATTTTAGGATCCGTTTTTTAAAGTGTCCGATAAAGGATGTGCACAATGAACCACCGCTACACGTCATTAGACTTTGAGCAACTCACGCCAGAACAACAACAGCTTCACCATCAAATCGCAACCTCGCGAGGGCTTGAACCCGAGCAACCGCTCGGCGGACCCTTTGACCCTTGGATCGAATCTCCCGTGTTAGGTGGGATCCTATCCAATCTCGGCTATTTCCATCGGTTTCAGAGCCGCCTCAATCGGCGTCAAATCGAACTGGCGATCTTGGTCACAGCCGCGCATTGGCAAGCAGCGTTTGAATGGTGGGCCCATGAACCCATGGCCCGAGACGCGGGCTTAAACGATTCAATCATTAAGGCAATCAAACACCGCCAGCCGCTACACCTGAGTGACCCACTCGATCAAATGGCTTGGGAGATTGCCAGTGCCCTGCAACACAATCAGAGACTGACCGCGGAGCTCTACCAACGTGCAGTGGCGGGCTTTGGTCGTCCCGGGGTAATCGAGCTGATCAGCTTATGTGGCTACTACACAACCGTTGCCATGACCCTTAACGCCTTGGACATTCAATTGCCAACAGGCGAAGCCCAACCCTTCGGCGCCGACGCTAGGGCATCTTAAACTTTGGTAATTTTTTCGGGACCAATTGATTCTTAAGCCGGACGTACTCGGGCAGCCCTTCCTTATAAGGAGGGTAGTCTTCGCCTTGGATCAACGGCTTTAAATAGTTGAGCCCGGCGGCCGTAATACCGTAACCATCTCGTGTGATAAAGGACTTCGGCATCTTGCGCTCAACATTTGCAACCCTCGACAGCGCAACCTTCCCAACGCGCCAGCGGTAACGGATGCCAGCCTGACGCTCAATGGTCACCATCACGCCACTCTCGCCGGCAACCGCGAGATTCACGGCCGCTTCACCCACGGCGTAGGCTTGGGCCACATCAACGGCGGAAGCAATGTGACGCGCCGCGCGCTGCAGATAATCTGAAACCGCCCAATGGCACTTATATCCCAGTTTCGCCTTAATCATTTCCACCAAAGTGGGCGCAACGCCACCCAACTGGGCGTGCCCGAAGGCATCCACTCCGCTGGACGCTGCCAAAAAACGACCATCTTCGAATTGCGCCCCTTCGGATGCGACAATCACGCAGTAGCCCTTCTTGGCAACGGTTTGTGCCACTTTTTGGAGAAAGCGCGCAGGATCAAATGCAACCTCCGGCAGAATAATGATGTGCGGCGGGTCGCCTTTAGATTTTGCCGCAAGCGCGGCGGCGGCGGCGATCCAGCCTGCATGTCGGCCCATCACTTCTAACACAAACACTTTGGTTGAGGAGGCCGCCATTGAGGCCACATCCAACCCCGCTTCTTCCGTTGCAACCGCCACATACTTCGCCACCGACCCAAATCCAGGGCAGGTGTCGGTGAAGGGCAAGTCATTATCAACAGTTTTGGGGATACCGATACATTGCACGGGGTAGCCGACGTCGTGGCTAAACTGCGCCACTTTGTTCGCCGTATCCTGCGAATCCCCGCCGCCATTGTAGAAAAAATAGCCAATATCGTGCGCCCTAAAGACCGCTATGAGACGCTCGTACTCCAATCGATTGGCCTCAACCGATTTCAGCTTATAGCGGCAAGAGCCAAAGGCGCCGCTTGGGGTGTGACGAAGCATCGCAATGTCGCGCTTAGACTCCAAGGCGGTGTCAATCAATTCTTCATTCAGTGCACCCAGAATACCGTTTTGACCCACCAGCACACGCCCCACCGCGCGAGATCGCCGCGCCGCTTCGATGACCCCGCAGGCGGACGCATTGATAACCGAGGTGACCCCACCTGACTGCGCATAAAAGATGTTGGCCTTGGACACATTGCCCTCCTTTCCAAGAATTTCTTTTAATTATACCGAAAAGAGGGTCGGTTAAATTTTAGTTTTTTATCGCTCAGCCCTTGAATTCAATCACTGGCATCTTATCTAACCCTCAGCAGTATTTTTAAACAACCACTAGGAGCAAAACCATGACCTATCAACTTCGAACGCTGAGCACGCGCCAGATGAACCCAAACCTTGCCGAATGGCTCGACTTTGGCGGGCATCAAGCCCGCACCAACCAAACGCTAAAAAGTGATGGCAACCCATCGAGCATCAAGCGCGCGCCAAGTTATGATCTGCGGCAAACCCCAACCCAAATTGAAATCAAATTGGCCATGCCCGGTGTCTCCCCAGAGACATTAGAGGTCAGCATTGAACGGCGACGGCTCACGATTTCAGGCCACTCCGAGCCGGACGTCCCAGTGCCGGCAAGCCAACTGCTTCATCAGGGCCTCGGCGAAGGGCACTTTGAGCAGATGTTCGATCTAACCGAAGATGCCGACCCGGATGCGATCCGGGCCTCGACTCAGTTCGGTTTAGTCACTATTTCGATTCCGAGGAAAGCCGATCAACTACCCCGCCGAATCGCAATTGAACCTTAATGCGGGACGCCGCAACCCAATGCGGTTTAGAGACCGATTTGAGCGTGCGGCGCACCCCTCGGTCCATCAACCGCGTTGTAACGAGCTGTTTTAGGGCGCTTTGTGCCGGTGACACGAACCGGGCGTTGCCGATGAGACTCGAATGAGCCAGCGGCAACGCCCAAACTAATTGAACTTCTTAACAATCGGTATCCGTCGCCCCATACCGAAGGCAACCTTGGACACCTTGGGGCCTGGACAGGTTTGACGACGCTTATACTCCATGCTGGCGATCAATTTTATTAACGACTGATACCGCGTCGATGACCCACGCGCCTCCAGCCAACCACGCAATCGAGTCAAATCCATAGAGACTCGGCGATCATCCGCCGCAACGCGCTCAACCCAGATCTTAAAAGCATCGAACTCATTAACGTAGTCCTCGATGTACGCCTGGACCAACGGGTCCAATATCGCATAAGGCAACAAGCTCGCCTCATCGGTTTGATCCGGTGCAAGTTCTGCGCTGGGCGGCTTCAGAATAATCTCAGCTGGGATCCGACCGCCCGCTGTCGCCAATGCAAATACCTGCCATTTATAAAGATCCTTGATGGGCGCAAAACTAAAATTCATATCAAAATGCGTGTAATAACCGCAGGCTGATTCTGTTTTATTGCCCGTAGACAGCGGCATTGCACCAAACGCATTGGAAAAATGCATCACATATAGATCACGCAGCCTGGCCTGGATATTTTGATCCGCAACGGTGCTATAACGATCCGCCGCAAACACTTGCGTCACCAAGTTCTCTGGGTCGGTTTGCGTCCTAAACTGCTGATTGAGGCTGGCAACCAACTCAAGGTGTGCGATCGGCACCTCGTAATCCCAGCATCCCAATGCGGCATGCAGCGCGATCGCATCCCGCCCGGCGCCAGAGGAGCTCCAAACCGACGGCATCCGTACGGCATGAACCTGCTTGGGCCCTACCGCGTCGCACGCAATTTGCACAACCAAAGCGCTATCGATGCCACCACTACTGGCCAAGACCAACTGCTCGAACCCGGACTTCTGCACATAATCTCGAACACTTAAAACCAGCAAATCGTAGAGATCAACTTGAGCCGACTGAGGCGGTGCCCGCTTAGCCTCGATCGACGCCGCCGCGCACTCAACAACAGCGAACTCATCGACAGTGACTTCCTGAGACTGATAAAGAATCGTTTGGTCCTGAACGACAAAGCTCTGTCCGTCGAAAACCAACTCGTCTTGCCCGCCCCATTGGTTTACATAAACCAGGGTCATATCGCCCAGGTTCTCAGCAATGGCCGCGTGCCTTTGGGCAAACTTATCGTGTACGAAAGGTGAACTGTTCAGCGACAGCAAGACATCAACGCCTGCTGCGCGGTACTGTGCTAACGGGTTATTCCGCGCTGGATAACCCGCTTCCCCCTTGTCATTCCAAAGGTCTTCACAGATCGCAATGCCGACTGTCAGCCCTTTTAAAGGGAATATTGTTAGCGCGGTGCCCGCTTCAAAGTACCGTTGTTCATCGAAAACATCATAAAACGGCAACAAATTCTTACGGTGATTGAAGGTTTGGCGCCCAGCCTGAATGACCGCCGCTGCGTTATAAAAGGGCTTGCCCGACCCCTCATTGCGTTCGATGTAACCCACGACGATGCACAGATCTTGCAATCCTGGTTGCGCAGACAGTCGCATCACATCAGCCAGGACCCGCTGATTCTCCTGAAGGTACTGCACGTGGTACATTAAGTCCTGACTCAGATACCCCGGAATCGCGAGTTCAGGAAAGACAACAACATCACACCCCCCTGCCTGAGCCGCCCGAATCCCGGCCTCGATCCGATCGAAGTTTCCAGCGAAATCGCCCGGTGTCGTGTTAATTTGAGCGAGGCAAACGCGCATCAGATTTTCAGCTCCATGCTCTGAGCCCCGAGGCTCTAAGTAGCCGTTCGGGGGCGCACGAGAAAGTTCAGGTAGGTCAATCCTAACACCACAAAACACGCAAAAACCTGATGTGTTAAGGCCCAAGATAATGGCACAACAGTAATCAAGGTTGTGATCCCCAGTAGAAATTGAACGAAAACGAGCCCCACACATAGGCCGGCAGCCCGGCGCACGTGTGGCCCTGCGCCTTGGCTCAGAGCAGCCCCCAGCGTTACGGCCGCTGCCACCAACACAGCAAGGCCTAACCAACGGTGTATGAACTGGATCATCGCACCATTTTCAAACCAGTTCAGCCAGAAAGGTGCGAGCGTGAGAGCTGCCTCAGCAATCCACGCATCCCCCATCTTAGGGTAGGTATTGAACCCCAAGCCGGCTTTGAGCCCGGCGGTGAAACCCCCATAGATTAATTGAGCCACCAAAAGCAGTGTGAATATCTGCACAATCCGGCGCAAGCCACCGGATGCTGCAGTGCTCTGCTGAGTCGACAATGACAGCACCAAATCAAAGACATAAGCCAGAATAAACAGCGCCAGACACAAGTGCGCCGCCAGCCGAAAGTGGCTCACACTTGGGCGATCCACCAGGCCGCTCTTCACCATGAACCAGCCGAGCAGTCCCTGGGAGCCGCCCAGAGCCAGCGCGATCAAAAACCGTGATCTTTGCGGTCGCTGGATCCGCCCGACAATCCAAAAATACAAAAACGGCACCACGAAGATCAACCCGATGGCACGCCCTAGAACGCGATGTCCGTATTCCCAATAGAAAATGGCCTTAAATGCGTCAAGGCTCATCCCTTTATTTAACTTTTGATACTCCGGGTACTGCTTGTATTGCGAGAATTCCGCCTCCCAAGCCTGCGCATTCAGTGGTGGCAGAATGCCGGCAATCGGCTTCCAATCGACCATCGACAGACCGCTGTGCGTCAGGCGGGTAGCGCCGCCGACGCCAACCATCAGGATGATACTGACGCAAACCAGCAACAACCAAATTTGAACACTATTAAGTCCTTTGAGCACTGACATCCTGTTCTCCTAGCGCTTCATTACTTTGCGGCCCCGCACCCCGACACGCTTTTGGGGCTAACCCTGCTCGTTGTCACCAGAGCGGCAACATAGAAAGTATTACGTTAAGCGGCCTCGAAACGAGCCTTTGAATTCAATAAAACGGCCCAACGAATATCAGATTATAGCACTGGTCTATAATGCCCAGAATGACTGGACAATTTAACGCGACAGGGGAGAATCTAACCCAACCCCCTCAGACGAAGGCACCCCACCATGACGGATCTAACCACTTTTCGAACCGAAACCAGAGCATGGCTGGAGGAAAATTGCCCACAGGCAATGCGGAACCTGTCGTTCCATTGGGAAGATGCACACCTCATTTATAGTACCGAGGCCGCTGAAGTCTGGCGCGAGCGGATGGCGGGCAAGGGATGGATTGCCCCGATGTGGCCGACCGCCTATGGCGGTGGTGGGCTCAGCCGAGAAGAAGCCATTGTCTTGTCCCAAGAAATGGGCCGCATTAAGGCAACCGCTGCCTCCAGCGGCATGGGGCTGACCATGATCGGGCCCACCCTTTTAGAATACGGCACCGAAGACCAAAAGCTCAGACACCTCCCCAGTATCACCGATGGCACTATTCGCTGGTGCCAGGGTTACAGCGAACCCGGCGCAGGCTCGGACTTGGCCGCACTACAGGCACGAGCCGTGATCGAGGGCGATCAATTTATTATCAACGGCCAGAAGATTTGGACCTCAGGCGCCCAATATGCAGACTGGATGTTTGCACTGGTTCGGACAGACCCGAGTGCGGCCAAGCACGAAGGCATCAGCTTCGTCCTGTTAGATATGCATCAGGCCGGCGTTACCGTGAAACCAATTGGATTAATCTCTGGCTCGTCGCCGTTTTGTGAAACCTTTTTGGATAATGCGACGGCGCATCGCGCTGATCTCATTGGCGAGCTCAACAAGGGCTGGACCATCGGCAAGCGTCTACTGCAGTTTGAGCGATCCGGGATTGGCGGCCTATCCGGAGCCGCCAACAAGAAAAAAGCGGTCAAAACCAATCCACTTGTCGACATTGCGAAGCGCTATGTTGGTGACCAGGACGGCAAAATTGGGAATTCTGAATACCGCGAAAAAATCCTCAAACACAGCATGACCGAACGGGCTTTCCAACTCACCACCTCCCGGGTCGTCCAAGAAAATCAGAACGGTCAAACCCCAGGCGCCACCACCTCGATCTTTAAACTGGTTGGATCAACGCTTGCGCGCGATGGCGCCGCTTTGAAATCTGAACTTATGGGCGCACAAGGGTTGGGCTGGGAAGGCGAAGGCTTTGAAGCCAAAGAAATCGAGACGTCGCGAGGCTGGCTCAACTCGCGCGCTGTCACCATTTACGGCGGGACCAATGAGGTTCAAATGAACATCATCGGCAAACGCGTACTAGGATTACCCGATTAAGCGACTTGATCCTTCAGGCTGCAAGCGGATCCAATGTTCTAAACCAGGACTCGAGCTTATCGAGCCCCGCTGTCCGCCCGAGCAGGCAACACGTCGCCGGCAGAAAAAGCGATGATTGAGCAGAACGCCAACCCTTGAACGACGCGCCCACCCTGCCACAAACCGAGCCTGACAAACGTCTATTTGCCGCCCTTGGCGTGCGCGACTACCTCTATCTCTGGCTCGGGATGCTGGGCTCAGCCTTTGCAATGAACATGCAGCAGGTTGCCCAAGGTTGGCTGGTCTATGAGATGACCTCCTCTGCCATCCAATTAACTTGGGTCACGCTGGCATTTATGTTGCCGCAAGTCATCTTTGCGCTCGTCGGCGGCGTGCTAGCAGATCGCGTTCGAAAAAAACCCCTGATTGGCTGGTCTCCCATCATCAACGGGATTGCGACGCTTTACTTAACCATCGTTATTTTCTCAGGCGAGGTCACTTTTTGGCATTTTGTCGCTATCGGTTTTCTGAATGGCACGATCATGGCCCTTTCTATTCCAGCTCGCACGGCGTTGATTCCTGAAATCGTCGGCGAGCCACGCATCTTCAACGCAATGGCCTTTAATACCGCGGCCTGGAACCTTTCGAGAATTTTGGGCCCTGCACTGGCCGGGTTCATGATTGCCCAACTGGCCGATGGGGACACCACCTCAACCTACGGTGTTGGGTGGGTCTATGTCGTAATTTCGATACTGTATTTCTTTTCGGGCGCGTCGGTTTTACTCATCAAACATGCTGGCAATCCGACCGATGCCCCACGTAAAAGCCCCTTTCAAGACACTGTTGAGGGTCTGCGTTATGTAGTGCGGTCTCCCATCGTTGGCGGCTTAATTCTATTGTCCATTTTGCCCTTCCTGTTTGGTCTCAGTATTAACACCCTCCTACCCGCTTTTAATACCGACGTTTTATTGGCAGGCCCAGACACGCTAGGCCTGCTCATGACCGGCATGGGTCTTGGCGCGATTGTTGGCTCCTTGCTACTGGCCAAGCTCAGCGGGCTTCGGCACAAGGGCTATTGGCTCATCCTGACGAACGTCCTCTGGGGCGTCTCAGTTGCTTGCTTCGGCGCCTCAAGCACTTTCACCACCGCATTCCTCATTATTTGTTGCATGGGTTTCGTCTCTGCGATCAATATGTCGATGAACAGAAGCCTTGTTCAGCTTCAAGTCGATCAGCAAATGCGCGGCAGGATCATGAGTATCGATCTGATGTCACACGGCTTAATGCCGATCGGCATCCTTCCCATCGGCTACATCGCAGAGCATTATGGTGTTCAAACAGGACTTATGACCAGCGGCTTTATCCTTGCCCTCACAACGCTCTTGGTTGCCCTGAAATTAAAAGCGGTTTGGGCGATCGATACGGGCTACCGGCGGATAGAGCGGTAATGCAAGGCATCGCCCGATTACCATTTTTTTAGATTTACTGGCACACTGCCTCCTTCAGCGTTTCATCATGGATTGAGCCAACTTGCAGCCGATCTTTAATTATTTCTGGCAACTTTGCCTGTTCAAACGCCATCCCTCTGAACTCCCGAATCAGCACTCGGTCCTGCTTGTGGTAACCGGCGTTTATCTTGGCATCATCACCTTTGCTGGCTCGCTGAGCTATCCAGACCGGAGCCTGCTCACAACCTTTGCAATGATCATGGTTGGCCTGGCGATCCAAGTCGCTTTCATTTTCCTACTGATGTGGTTCAAAGGCGTGGCCAGGCGGCTACCGAGTGTCATTGGCAATCTCTTGGGCGCCAGCGCCCTGCTCACCTGTATTTTATTGCCCATCAATCTCACATTGCTCTCCGCAGAGCCAGGCATTCTGCGAACCCTGGCCGATAGCTTGACCTGGGTTTGGTTGGGTTGGTGGCTCACCGTCTGCGGTTATGTCTTGTCCAAGTCTGCTCAAATCAGCATCGTGCAAGGCGCCCTCATCGCATTCATGATTGAACTGCTCGGCGTTCTGTCCAGCTATTCTTTATTTCCAGGCGCCTAAGTATGCACATTCATATCCTCGGAATTTGCGGTACGTTAATGGGCAGTATCGCCCTTTTAGCAAAAGCCCAAGGCCACAAGATTACCGGCAGCGATGATGGCGTTTATCCCCCAATGAGCGATCAATTGCGTTCGGAGGGGATTGCCTTGAAATCACCCTACAGCGGCGACAGCATTCCAGACGGTGCCGATTTGGTTGTTTTAGGCAATGCGGGTCTGGGCCGAGGGAATCCTGCTGTTGAGGCACTCCTGTCAAGCGGCACGGAATTTTGCTCAGGCGCCGAATTCCTAGGCCGTTTTATTCTCAAAGACAAGTGGGTGATTGCGGTCTCCGGGACCCATGGTAAAACCACCACTGCCAGCATGGTCACCTGGATCCTAGACTGTGCTGGACTCAACCCAGGTTATCTTATCGGGGGTATCCCGACTAATTTCGAGCGATCCGCACGCCTCACCGAAAGCCCATTCTTTGTGATTGAAGCCGATGAGTACGACACGTCATTCTTTGACCGCCAATCAAAATTTCTGCACTACCATCCAAGAACGCTGGTCCTCAACAACCTTGAATTTGATCACGCCGACATCTTTGCAGACCTTAAGGCCATTGAAGACCAGTTCCACCAACTGATTAGGCGGGTTCCGGCCAACGGACTCATTATCAGCAACGGCCAAGATCATAATATCGAGACCCTGCTCGAACGGGGTATCTGGTCCGAGCAATTGCGCTTTGGTGTCATCGGTGACCAAGATCCGCAGCCACCAGGGGGTCTCTCGATGCATCAACCCTCGCAAGTAATTTCGTTAGAGGGCGCACGCTTGGGCACGCTGAGTTGGCGTCTTACTGGCGCTCACAACTTATCGAACGCCTTGGCAGCCCTTGCGGCCGCTCGGCATGTGGGCGTTCCACCGGCCCTGGGTATCCAGTACCTTGCCGATTTCACCGGCGTAAAACGGCGCATGGAGATTGTGCACACCGCCCCCAAAGCGGTTCTTTATGACGATTTCGCGCATCACCCAACCGCGATCAAAAGCACGTTAGCGGGACTCCGCCAAAAAATTGGACAAGCGCCACTTTACGCGATACTTGAGCCCCGATCGCACACCATGCGACTCGGTATCCATCACGATCAATTGGCGCCGGCTTGCGTGCACGCTGACCGGGTATTTTGGTTGAAACCAGAACGCTTGGCGTTCGATCTCGACAAAGCCGTCATACCACACGGACATGCGGTGTTTGACAACCCCTTAGCGCTCGCTCGCGCGGTTGGGCAGCAACTGGGGCTTGAGCACGACAGCGCGCATATTGTGATCATGAGCAATGGCGGCATAGATATTTTGAAAAGCGCCCTACTCGATCAAATCAGTCATGCTTGAAACCGACCTATACGGCCCGTTAAAAACCTGGTTCGAGGCTCAGGGATTCGAGGTCCGAGGGGAGGTCCTGCATTGTGATTTAGTTGCACAAAAAGACGATCATTTCGTGGTGGTCGAGCTCAAACTTAAGCCATCTTTAAAGTTACTGTATCAAGCAACCGATCGCTTGCAGCTCACGGACGACGTTTATATCGCCCTGCCAGCGCCAACCAAAAAAAGAAAGGCGCTAAAGGCCTTCCAAAAACTGCTTCAGAACCTCGGCATCGGATTATTGCTCGTTCAGATCTCAAGCATTGGCCCACGCATCATTCAGGCGCTACCACCGACCAAAGCCCCACGCCGCCGATCACGCCGAAAGGCGCTCGCACTCACTAAAGAATTTTCTGGGCGCGGCCAAACCGATAATTTAGGCGGGACCGCTTCAAAAAAAATCCTCACGGTTTATCGGGAAGATGCCTTGCTCATCGTCGCCTTTTTAGAAAATCTCGCGATCGCTTCGCCAAAGGCGCTTGTGGCAAAAGGCTGCGCCTCTCGAGCAGGCCAAATCTTAAGAGACAATCACTATGGCTGGTTTGAACGCGTCAAACGGGGCCACTACACCCTAAGCGCTCACGCCTCAGAGGAGGTCACAACCACCTTTCCCGAGGTGCTTCGCGGCTGCCGTTTGATCGTCCAATCCGCAGCCCTTGCAGCCGAGTAAATCTTAGGTATTATTTTGTAGTGGTACCAAAATAATAATAAAAACCAAACAAGACCCACATGACCGAATCCTACCTAGATGGCCCCCCAGTTCATCGTCTTCGCTACTTGCTAGACTACTGCCAGGCAAAGCGCATTGCGCCAAGTCTTCTCACTCGAGGCTTGGCCAATCACGAGGCCTTAGCCGACCCGCTTGCGACCTTGCCCTGGGCGGACTTTCAGCGCGTGGTCGTAAATTGTCTACAGATCCTGCCTGAACCCGAATTCCATGACGCTGCAGCGCAATATTGGCAGCAACCCCAAAACCATCATTGGATTGTTCTGGGCCGTTCAATGGCCGCCCCATTTGATCTTTTAATTGAGCTCATCGGCGACGCTGGCCATTTGTTCCAAGACATGCCGATTCAGGTAACGACCCATAATCGGACCCGGCATGCCCTCGCCATCCGAGTTGAGGCTGATTCAGAGTTCGCACCCAACACCGCATTTTCGGAGTTGCTCATGGCCGAACTTATTGGCTTTGCTCAGGGCATCGCATTGAGCGGGTTCCGCGTTAGCAGCCGACTCCTTCCGAACGGCTTCGAGCTCAACTGTCGCGTCGAAACCCGCGTGCGGGCAAGCTTCAATCGCTGGCGCAAGCACCTGAATGCAAAGCCCTTAACAGCCCTGCGCGTCGCCTTGCAGCACCAGCGCCGTGCTGAATCCTTGCTCCGTAAGAAAATGGCCGATTCAGCCCAGACCCAGCGCGCACTTCAAACAACCCTCAAGCAGACCCAAAGCAGTCTCGAGCAATTGCTGACCGCCAACAAATCGGACCAATTCGAAATAGATGCTGACAATCAATTGCACCCCAAACACGCCAAGACCCTGGAACCAACCAGATCAAACCTGGGCATCACCTATTTTGAACAGCTCACGGCGCAACTGACTGATGCAAGTCGAGCTGATTGTGAGGCCGCGCTGCACAAAGCCAGAACCGGGACCCAAAACCAGGCCTTGGTCAAGTTGATCCCGCTGAAACCAGAACTTGGACTCGAAAAACCCCTCCTGCTTCAGCGCGGATCTCACGATCGCGTTCAGGCCGCTTTGATCCAAGCTCAAGAAGACTCCGAACGCTCAGGGTTGATGCCGTCCATCGCGCTGAGCGAGGTGCTTCAAACCCTATCCAATGAGGCCGCTTGCTTGACCAATGCCCGCGGCATCATCGAGTGGCACAATCGTGCTTTTCAGCACTTAACCGGCACCCGACAAGTCAATTGTTTAGGCGCCAACCTTGCCGCGTTCGTCCCCAGTGCTCTCAGCGACAATCAACTCCGCCTCTTTTATCAAGATCAGCAAAGCGCCCATCGACTGACTCGTGTGCCGGCCTGGTTTTTATCAATTGACGGTGAGAAAACGCCGATCCAGGTCTCCGCAGTGCGTGTTGCTGGTGAGATCAGCGCTCAAAAAATTTACACCTTCGATGACCAAAGCGCCGTTCACGCGCGCGAACACGTGATCGACCAAGCGCACCAGCAACTGCACGATCTGCGCACGCCCGCTATGATTGGTGAGATGACGCGGGGCGTCGCCCACGACCTGGGTAATTTATTAACCCTGATTCAGCTTGCATCAGAACAAATCATCAAAGTCTCCACCCGCCCACTGCCTGCTGCGTTTGAACAATTGCAAACGGCCGTCAACGATGCGGGCGCGCTCACCAAAACACTACTGCAATCAGACGTCCCAGGGCAGACGCTAAATCAACAAAGCGAACTCATTACATTAATTCAAGAACTTAAGCCCTCCATCGAGGTTGTACTAGGCCCCGAAATGATGCTCGCGCTTGATGTGGACACCGCTCGAGCGCCCTTAGGCGTCTTGATTAACCGAACCGCTTTGAAAAATATTTTGCTCAACTTAGCCATCAATGCTCGCGATGCGATGCCCACCGATGGCCAACTGACGTTACGCGTCCTGCCGGATAGCCCCTGGACAGACCCAGTAACCGATTCTGTTCAAGTCGGTCACCTCATTGAACTGATCGACAACGGCGCCGGCATTCCCGGCGAACTGCAAGCGCATCTCTTTACGCCCGGGTTTACCACCAAAGGCCATAGAGGCGGTCATGGCATTGGGCTCCACAGCATTCGTCAGATGATCACGCAGCAAGGCGGACATTTACAACTTGGACCCGGGCCGGGAGGTGGCACGCGCGCACAGCTTTGGTTGCCTAAGACCAAGAAAATCGATTTCCCGACGCGACTATTAGCCGCGAGTAGCAGCCTACCGGTTAAACAGCGCACAGCTCTGGTTGTTGAGGCGGATGAGCAAATCCGAGCGTTTCTAACCCTGACCCTCACATCGCTGAACTTCAAGGTATTCTCAGCAGCCGACGGCCAAGCCGGACTCGACCTTTACCTCAAGCAATCGGTCTATCTTGATCTGATCCTCTCGGAACTTGTGCTGCCCGTCCTGTCCGGACACCGATTTCTGCAACGACTTTATCAAACCAATCCGCATCAGCCCGTTTTAATTCTCTCTGCGTTCACTGAAGCGGAACCGCATCGGCAGTTTCTTGCAGACAAGCCCTGGGTGGCCTTAACCAAACCTTTTTCGCTTGCGCAGGTGAAAACCGCAATTCAACAATCGGTTTCAGCATCAAGACCATTCACCGAAAGGATGAACGAAACCCCAAAGCCATGGGCTCAGTCATGACCAAGACCAATCAAACGGTTTTCTAGCGCTGATGCTATAATGCCTTGATCCCCAATTCAGGCGCACCATGGATATTAAGCACCACCTTACCCAAACGTTTCATCAGGCAATGTTGGCCGCCGGCATTGACGACCCAAACCCCGTAATCCGGCAGTCACAGCGACCAGAGTTTGGTCATTATCAGGCCAATGGAGTCATGGGGGCTGCTAAGCGAATGCAAACCAATCCTAGGGGGCTCGCGGATCTCATTGTCAAACACCTGCCAGCGCAGGATCACTACGCCTTAGAGGTTGCGGGTCCAGGTTTCATCAACATCACCCTCACCCCCGCCTTTGTATCCCAGCTCATTTCAAACCGTGATCCGGCGGAAAAGCCCAATAACACGCACCCAAGACGGGTCGTGGTCGATTACAGTTCACCCAACCTCGCCAAAGAAATGCACATCGGGCATCTCCGCTCGACCGTGATTGGCGATACCGTTGTTCGCGTCTTAGAGCACACTGGGCATACGGCGATACGAGCGAATCACGTCGGTGATTGGGGCGCCCAATTTGGGAGTCTACTGGCCTACCTCGATGAGTCTTCCAACAACGAAACGGCCCAAACTGCGGAACTTGCTGACCTTGAAAAATTTTATCAACGGGCCAGTAAAAAATTTAAAAACGATACCGATTTTGCAGAGAAAGCACGGGGCTACGTAGTTCGACTGCAATCTGGGGATCCTGCACTGAAAAAGCTTTGGGACGTCTTCATTCAGACCTCGATGGACCATGGTCAAAACGTTTACGACAAGCTCAACATCACCTTGACCCAGCAGGATGCCATGCCGGAGAGCCGGTATAACAATGACCTTCTACCCTTGGTCTCCGACTTAACCGATAAAGGCTTGCTCGAGAAATCTGACGGGGCGCTTTGCGTTTTTCTGGACGAATTTAAGGGCAAGAATGATCGACCATTACCGGCGATGGTCCAGAAGTCTGACGGCGGCTTTCCGTATCTTGCAACGGATTTAGCGGCGCTGCGTTATCGACACCACGAACTCAAAGCCGATGAGGTGCTCTATGTGGTCGGCGCGTCTCAGCAGTTGCATCTTAGACAGGTGATTGCGGTTGCACGCGCCGCGGCGTTTATTCCCGAGACACTCACAACCAAACACCTAGCCTTTGGCCTGGTGCTGAAAGCCGACGGCACACCCTTCAAGACCCGCGATGGCGCGGATGTTAAGTTAATCGATGTTCTAAACGAGGCCATTGATCGAGCGCGCGATTTACTGCAACAAAGAAGCCAAGATCTCTCGCCCAGCGAACATGAGGCCATCGCAAAAGTGATCGGCATCGGCGCGATCAAATATGCCGAGCTTCAAAAAAACAGAACCACTGATTACATGTTTGATTGGGCCACGATGCTGTCTTTTGAGGGCAATACAGCGCCCTATCTTCAGTATGCCTACACCAGGATTCGAAGCCTCTTTCGACGAGCCGGCATTGAGCACTTGGACCCAGCAACCCCCATCCTACTGACCGCACCACAGGAACTGGCGCTGGGGATTAAAACCCTGCAGTTCAACGAAGCGATTACGAACTATCTAGAGGATTATCAGGCTAATATTTTATGCAATTATCTATATGAACTCGCGGGCCTGTTTATGAGCTTTTACGAACACTGTCCAATATTGAGCGAGACTAAGACGCATCAAATGAGCCGCTTGAGGCTGTGTGACATCACAGCGCGCACCCTGAAGACCGGACTGGACCTGCTCGGCATCGACACTGTGGAGCGGATGTGACGCCCCCCTACGCAATTGTTGCCGCCCGGAGCCGTAACCACGTCATTGGACGCGATGCCGATATCCCTTGGACGGTAAAGGGTGAACAGGCGCTCTTCAAGAAAATTACAATGAATGGCTGTCTGATCATGGGACGCCGCACCTTCGAATCGATTGGCCGCCCCTTGCCAGGTCGGTTAACCCAGATCGTGACGCGACAGACGCAGTACGCCCAGCCCGGATGCCGCGTTTTTCACAGTATTGAGGCCGCCTTGCAAGACGCACAGCAAACCGATCGCCCCATTTTCGTCATTGGGGGGGGTGAGCTTTATGCCGCAACGCTCGCCAATGCCCGCCAAGTCCATCTCACGACCATCGACCTTGAAGTGGCTGGCAATGTCTTTTTCCCAGATTTTCCGACCCCCGCTTTTAAGCTCACCCATCGCGAGCATTTCGAAAGCAATCATCACTACACGTATGAAATCTATGAACAATCGGCCTTGGAGACAGTATGAAATTTGATAACCGCGTCACCCAAATGCTGGGCGTTGAATACCCGATCGTACAAGCGCCGATGGGCTGGATTGCGCGCTCAGCGCTTGCCTCTGCTGTCTCCAATGCCGGCGGCCTTGGCATCATTGAAACGAGTTCCGGCGAATTGGACGCCGTTAAAGCAGAAATTAAAAAAATGAAATTGCTGACCCAAAAACCATTTGGGGTGAATATTGCTCAGGCCTTTGTTAAAGACCCCGACATTGCGCAATTCGTGATTGATCAAGGCGTCACGTTTGTAACGACCTCCGCCGGCAGTCCAACGCGTTATACCGAGCAACTCAAGAGCGCTGGATTGACGGTCTTTCACGTTGTACCAACCCTCTCTGCCGCTCTGAAAGCTGTGGCGGCTGGGGTTGATGGCCTAATTGTTGAAGGTGGTGAAGGCGGCGGCTTCAAAAGCCCTAATGAAGTTGCCTCAATGGTGCTGTTACCCCTTGTGCGGTCTAAGGTTGACGTGCCCATCATTGCCGCCGGGGGGATGGTCGATGGCGGTACCATGGCGGCGGCGTTTGCTTTAGGCGCAGAAGGCATCCAAATGGGTACCCGTATGGTTTCAGCGCTTGAGTCACCAGTGCATCAAAACTGGAAGCAAGCGATTGTCGACGCACCCGAAACCGGTACGGTCTTCCTCAACAAATTCCACTCGCCAGCCCTGAGAGCCCTTAGAACCGAGCGGACATCGCGCCTTGAAGCCAATGCGGCCGAGAACATCATGCCCGAATTCGGCGATGCGCAAGCACTCTATTTTGGCGGCGATATGGAGGCGGCAATCCCCCTTTCCGGTCAGGTCGCCGGCCGAATTGAAAGCATTAAACCGGTGGCCGATATCCTTCACGAAACGCGAGATGAGTTTTTCCGAGTCCTTGAGTCACTCCAGCGTCAGTATCTCTAACATCATGCGACGGGGCCTCTGCCGCGCGTCCGCGCTCGTCCTCGGGGTATTTTGGCTGGCCTGGGCACACAGCGCAGCCGTTCCCGACTTCGACGCCGCAGCCGAGGCCTATCGGGCAAATGATTTTGTTACGGCCCGCGCAGCCTTTTTGGAGCGCGCGAATGCGGGCGACCATCAATCTATGGCCATCTTGGGCATGATGTCTCGGTTTGGCGAAGGCGTCCCGGTTGACTTAACCGACGCCTTCAAATGGTATCTCGCCGCCGCACAAGCAAGCCATCCGCCCGCGCAATTTCAGGTTGCCCGCATGCTCAACTTAGGCGAGGGCGTTGCAGCCGATGAACAACGCGCCCAGTACTGGTTTAATCAAGCTGCAGAACAAGGCTATGCCAAGGCAATAGACCAACTCACGCAACGATCTCCCGAGTCGGTGATTGCGGCCCCGGTCGATGACGCGGCCACAGACCGTGTCAAAACCATCAGCCGAGTTTGGAACTTCCAATTACCCACCACCTTTAAAAAGACCGAGTTACCCCTTTCAAAGAATCACCAGCTACCGGTTGTACGCGTTCAACTCGGCGCCATGAAGACCAAAGATGCCGCCATTGATCTTTGGTCCCTAATTCAAGATGAACTTCCTGACTTAACCCTTAATCTGCCCTTCACGGTGAGCCATTACGCGGAGCCGAATCAACAATCGATTTTTCGGTTGCGCGTTGGCGAATTCCAATCCACAGATGATGGTCAATTTTTTTGCCGGCAAGTCAAAAAGGTCAGTCGACGACCTTGTTGGGTGATAAACGATCCTTCACAATGAGCAACCAACATTACCGAACCCTTCGACATCCCGTTTAAAAGGAGCGTCCCATCGATATTTCGTTTAGCCCGGAAGATCTA
>JABGWC010000290.1 GCA_018645765.1 Gammaproteobacteria bacterium
AAAGGCCATGACGCTAGAAACACTTGGCGTGCAATGTCTTTAACCGCGACCCCAATACCAACACGAAAGAACCCCTAAAAATCGAGCGCGCCAGCGGCTTAGCCCGTCATCGGATTGGTGACCACCTTCCCAGTTCCCGTTACCAACACTGCCCTCGGTTGCTTTAAATCGTTACGCAAAATAGCGCATGCTATAGCAGGTCGTTAAACTCATCCGGCGCTACCGGCCCGTCAGCGCCTCAACTACAACCAATCTAGGTCCCGATACCATGCTGATCACCAAACCCGCTTATTTTACCCGCGCCCTTGCCAGTTTTGGTCTCGCGGCAATTAGCCTGCTGCCCGCGCCGACTCTTGCCAGCGCCACGCCTGATCCCCAAGCGCTTTCAGACACCGTTCGGGTCTTGGCGTCGGACGCCTTTGGCGGCCGGGCGCCAGGCACAGCGTACGAGGCAAAAACCATCGCCTATCTCGTCGAACGATTTGAAGCCCTAGGCCTGACGCCGGGTGGTGAGAATGGCGATTGGACCCAAAAGATCGTACTCAACCATACCCAGTTGCAGCAAAACCCACAGATTCAGTTCCAGCAAGACGCGCAAAGCCAGCGCCTCGCGCAAGGCCAAGACCTGGAGATCAGCACGGTTCTGGCCACCGATGCCATTAATATTGATGCCGCGCCCATCGTGTTTGTTGGTTACGGCGCCAACGCGCCCGAGCGGGACTGGGATGATTTTGGCGATATTGATCTCACCGGTAAGGTCGCTGTTTTTTTGGTGAACGACCCCGACTTTGAAGCCTTATCCACTGACGCGGTTGCTGGGCGGTTCGGCGGGAAACGCATGACCTACTATGGCCGCTGGACCTATAAGTTCGAAGAAGCGGCTCGCCGCGGGGCACTGGCGGCGCTCGTCATCCATGAAACTGCCGGCGCGGGTTATGGTTGGCAGGTTGCGGCCTCCTCCCCCGGCGAGAACTACGCGATCGCACTTGCAAAGCATGCCCCTCAACCCCTATCGCTTCAGGGTTGGCTCCATCTCGATGCGGCTAAAGACTTGTTCCGCCAAGCCGGTCGTCGTTTTGAGACAGAGAAACGACTGGCCCAATCGTCAGATTTTAAGGCCTTCGAGCTTCAAGGCGTGACCTTCAATACAGCGATCTCGGTTAACCACGAGCAGATTCAAAGCAGCAATGTTCTCGCGCTCTTGCCAGGGACCAGCCAAAAAGCAGAATACCTTATGGTCTCATCTCATTGGGACGCCTATGGCCAGGGCGCACCGGACGTTCAAGGCCGCACGGTACGCCCTGGCGCCAATGATGATGCACTCGGCACCGCGGGGGTCATAGAACTGGCGAGAATTCTAGCCGCTGGCCCGCCGCTCGCAAGAAGTATCATCTTCGCCGTCTGGACCGCAGAAGAAAGTGGCTTATTGGGCTCGACTGCCTATGCGCAAAATCCGCTATTCCCAATCGAACAAACGGCGCTCAACCTCACCCTCGACATTCTACAAACCGCTGGCCCGGCGCGCGATGTCATCCTAGTGGGTGAAGGCCAGAGCGATTTAGAAGGCGACCTTGCCCGTGCAGCCGCCCGTCAAGGCCGCGTCGTAACCCCTGAGAACTTGCCGGAAAATGGATTATTCTTTCGAGCCGATCACTTCTCGATGGCTCGCGCCGGCGTGCCGGTCTTGCTGCTGATGGGCATTGCTGGTGGCGCGGATCTGGTGACCGGCGGCCGGGCAGCAGGGGACCAATGGATTAAAGACTATATCGGCAATTGCTATCACCAAACCTGCGACGTCTGGGACCCAAACTGGGACCTTCGCGGCGCAGCCCAAGACATCGAGCTCTTTCAGATGATTTTGCAAGATTTGGGGAATTCGACCCGTTGGCCGCAGTGGCAGGACGGATCCGAATTCAAAGCCATTCGCGAGCAATCACAAGTCACACGGACGGACTCCGGATCATTGCCTTAAGCCTAACGCGGTTTTTTTCACGGCAGGCTGGTCTCAACGGCGGCAGGCCTGGACGCGCCACTTAACACCATAAGATGGCTTTCACTCAAGACCAAACTGCAGCGCTTAAAAGGCGACAACGTCAAACCATCTTGAACGTTATCGCCCTTTCAGCCGAAAGTTATCCCACGCTCAACCGAGCACAGGTCCGACTCAGATCGGATCTGCAATTTTCAGCAATTGTTTGCCCAGGTTCTGACCGGTAAACAATCGCTGCAGCGTGTCTGGAATCTGATCAAAGCCTTCTTGCAAGTCAACCTGGAACTTCAGGTCGCCTGCCTGAATCCAGGCCAACAGTTGCTCAATGGCTTCGC
>JABGWC010000291.1 GCA_018645765.1 Gammaproteobacteria bacterium
CGAAAGGGCCATAGTGCTGGCTGCAAGCCAATGCGGCAACAATTTTATATTAAGGCCGCGTTAAACATCGCCCAGTTTGGGATTGCTGGTAAACTTCCAGGGCAATCCGTTGGAATATGAGCGATATGGCGCCGCCGAAAATCACCGTTGTTGGTTGTGGGTATGTAGGGATGTCGCTTAGCGTACTCCTGGCGGAGCAGTACGCTGTCACCGTGCTGGATATTGATCCTGCTCGGGTTGCGCTGGTGAATGCACGGCAGTCGACGGTGGTGGACCCTGATATCACTGCGTTCTTGGCGTCTAAGACGCTCGATCTTAAAGCGACTGTGTCTGCCGAATCGGCTTATGACTCAGCCGACATCATCCTTATTGCAACGCCAACCAATTATGATCCCGACACCAATTCGTTCGATACGGGCAGCGTTGATGCTGTGGTGGGCGCGATTGCTGCGCGCAATACCCAAGCGGTCATCGTGATTAAATCGACGGTCCCGGTCGGGCACACTGAAAAATTGGCGGCTCAGTTCAAAGAATGTGTCATTTTGTTCTCGCCTGAATTTTTACGGGAAGGGCAGGCGCTGCGGGATAATTTGTACCCCAGCCGAATTATCGTGGGCGGGCCTTCCGGCCCCTGCCAAGTCTTCTCTGAAATATTACGCTCGGTTGCCGTGACACCGGATGTGGACGTGCTGGTGATGTCGTCCTCGGAAGCCGAGGCGGTCAAATTGTTCGCCAACACCTATTTAGCGATGCGGGTGTCGTTTTTTAATGAGCTAGATAGTTATGCACTATCCCACGACTTAGACACCGAAAGCATCATCCGAGGGGTGTGTTTGGATGAGCGCATTGGCTCAGGCTACAACAATCCATCCTTTGGTTATGGCGGTTATTGTTTACCGAAGGATACGAAACAACTCCTTGCAAATTATGATCAGGTTCCGCAAACCTTGATCCAAGCCATTGTGTCCTCCAATGTCGCTCGAAAAGATTTTATTGCCGAAGCGATTTTACAGCGGGCCCCGAAAACCGTGGGGCTGTACCGCTTGGTGATGAAGGCGGGTAGCGATAACTTTCGAGAATCGGCCGTTCAGGGGGTTATGAAGCGTTTAAAAGCCAAAGGCGTCGAGGTCATTGTGTTTGAGCCGTCGTTAGAGGACGACCTGTTTTATAATTCTGCGGTTATTCGGGACCTCGCGGCCTTTAAAGCGCAGTCGGATGTGATTGTGTCGAACAGGATGGCGGATGATCTGACAGACGTCGTTGAAAAGGTTTTTACCCGCGACGTTTTTGGCGATAATTAAATGAATTGATAGCGGTGGTTGAAAGCTCAGATGTTAATGGCGTCTGAGTCTTTGGGTGGTTGATTGGCGTTATTGAGTTAGTAGCGCACAGGATCGGCCTTTGCGCAGAAAACGGTTGCGGATCGCGGCTTGTTAAAACCCATCGATTCGACCTTGGGGTTAAGAATCCTTTATTGGTTGGGGCTGGTCGGGTTTTAAGCTGTAAGCCACTGAGGGAAGCGGGCGCTGCAAAGGCTAAGCTTGCCGTCAGGTCAAGTGATGCGCAGGCCAGGGCGCGACCGGCGGAAGCCCTGTGAACTTTGAAGACTGCGCTGCGTAAGAAGTTAGGCTTTGCCGGTAAGCGATCGACGTAAGGGTCGTTGAAAATTGTTACGGTTAGCTGAGAATGGAGAGCCCTCGTGAGGGTTCTCGTTTGCGCAACCGGCCCAAGGCGCCAACCAAAGCGCCAACCAAGGAGAGGAATCAATGTATACAGGAATCGTTCAAGCATGCTGCCCGATCGATCGCGCTGAACGGCAACCGGGGCTTTTGACCTTCGGCATCACGTTGCCGCCGGAAATCAGTGCCGAGGTATCACTTGGGGCGAGCATCGCAATTAACGGCTGTTGTTTCACCGTGACAAGCATGACGCAGGTTGAAGCCGGTTTAGCCGTGACCTTTGACGCGATCCAAGAAACCCAAGACCTAACCAATATTCGGTTAATTGAAGTCGGAACGCAGGTCAATGTTGAACGGTCTGCTAAGCAGAATGTCGAGATTGGTGGCCATGTGCTGTCAGGTCATATTGTGGGCACCGCGCCGGTCGTGGATGTGCTGCACACCGAAAACAACTGTCGGGTCACTTTCAAGGCAGACCCTA
>JABGWC010000262.1 GCA_018645765.1 Gammaproteobacteria bacterium
CTTGTAGCGGATCGGTCCCTTTCGTGTCAAGGCCCGAGTTTTAGGAAAGCAGGACTTCGACCACAAACTTGCTGCCAAAATAACCGAGCGCAAGGAAGGCAAAGCCAAGCAGCGTCCAACCCGCCGCCAGGCTGCCCCGCCAACCGAGCCGATATCGGCCCCAGAGGAGTACCACAAAGACCAGCCACGCTAGGGCGGTAAGGATGGTGTGATGAATAAGTCCCGGTACTGAGTGCGAATCCATGAACAAAAAGCCCGTGCCGATGGCAAGGGTTAAGGCAATTAAACCGGTCCAAATCGACTCAAATAAGAGGGTGTCGAGGGTTTGAATGGGTAAAAATAAACTGGCCCCGGATTGCTTTTTCCGCATTCGTTGATCATGCCAGGTCAAATACAGCGCTTGCAGGGCCCCTAATGCCAGTAAACTGTAGGCTAGTATCGAAAGGATAATGTGCAGGGTGAGTGCGGGGGCAACATCGACCCGCATTGGACCCTGGCCTGGGTAGACGGTTTGTATTAGCAGCGTGAGCCCTGCGATCGGGAAGACCAGTTGGGCGATGTGGTTCATTGGGCGTCGGATTTGATTGAGCGCAATCACAAGGCTCATCGCAAAGGCTGTCACGCTCAGCATGGGGATCAGGCCGAGACTGATGGCATCACCTTGAAGCAAACGGGTTTTAAGCAAAAAGCCGTGACCCAAGCAGGCGACTAACCCGAGGGAGATGCTTAAGACGTCAGCTCTGGTGGCTTCGATGCGCTTTTGGACTCGACTGCGCGCTCGGAGTCCATTCGTGAAATAGAGCAAGCCGGTCAATAGCGCTAGCAGGATGAAGCTCGGAGAGGTTTGGAAGCTTTCGCTCATCGTAGGCCCTTTGAGGAGTTCTTAGTCTATAATATCAGTTAGTCGGATTAAACTCTGCTGAAAGACGCGATCTTCTTGCATTGCCCTGACGGCGCCGAGTCAAATAGGTCAGCATGATTGCCATTGAGCGGTGATTTGCGCCGATTCGGTTTATGTTGGGCCGCAAAGCGGGTCGGTTTGTCGCAGCTAACACGAGCATGAGATTCCGCAAGGTTAATCCTTGGAATAATTTTAAAGAAGGCACAACACTATGTTTGATAATTTAACCCGCCGGGTCAGTGCGGCGCTGGGTCAAATTGGCGGCAAAAAAACCTTATCAGAAGACAATATTGCGGAAACCTTGCGTGAGGTCCGTCTGGCATTACTCGACGCCGACGTCGCCTTGGCTGTGGTCCAGGATTTTATGGACCGAATTCGGCAGCGGGCGATTGGCGTGGAGGTTGGTGCGAGTTTGTCGCCTGCGCAATCTTTCTTAAAGATCGTTAATGAAGAATTGGTGGCCGTGCTGGGCGGCGCCTCAGAAGGTCTTGACCTCAATAGCCAACCGCCTGCAGTGATTCTCCTCGCCGGACTTCAGGGCGCGGGCAAAACCACGACAGCGGCAAAGCTTGGCGTTTGGTTGAAACAGCGTGAGGATAAACAGGTCATGTTGGTCAGCACAGATGTCTATCGTCCTGCGGCCATTCAGCAGTTGCAGACCCTGGCAGAGAGCGCAGGAATTAGTTTTTTTGCGTCATCGACTGATCAGGCGCCTGAGCAAATTGCGAAAGACGCGTTGCAGGCTGCAAAGCGACAGTTTGTTGATGTGTTGATTGTTGATACCGCCGGGCGGCTTGCCATTGACGACGACATGATGCAGGAAATCTCTAAGTTACATGGGCATCTAGACCCGGTTGAAACGCTCTTCGTTGTCGATGCGATGACCGGCCAGGATGCTGCCAATACGGCCAAACAGTTTGGCGAAGTCCTACCCCTAACGGGTGTTGTTTTAACCAAAGCGGATGGCGATGCCCGAGGTGGTGCTGCCTTGTCAGTTCGCCAAGTCACGGGTCGGCCGATTAAATTTATCGGTCAAGGCGAAACGATCGAGGCTTTAGAATTATTCCATCCGGATCGAATTGCGTCTCGGATTCTGGGCATGGGCGACGTCATGTCGCTGATCGAAGAAGCTGAGCAAAAGATCGATAAGGACAAAGCGACAAAGCTTGCTAAAAAGATCCAAAAGGGCCGTAGCTTTGATCTCTCGGACTTTCGGGATCAGATCCAACAGATGAACAACATGGGCGGGCTAACCGGCATGCTGGATAAGCTTCCGGGGATGGGCAACATGGCTGAAACGGCAAAGGCGCGAGTTGACCAACAAAACTTTGGTCAGCTTGAAGCGATGATCAACTCGATGACACCGAAAGAGCGTAGTTTTCCAGATCTGATTAGTGGGTCGCGCAAACGCCGGATTGCCCGCGGTTCGGGAACAGAAATCCAAGATGTGAACCGTCTGCTCAAGCAGCATAAACAAATGCAAAAAATGATGAAAAAGCTCGGCAAGAAAGGTGGCATGACCAATATGATGCGCGGTTTAGGCGGGATGATGAATCAGGGCGGCCGTCCGTTTTAGCGCAATAAGGCAAGCATTCGGCTGTTTTTTGTCGGCGCAAGCATTGTCGATCGTGGGCATTACAGAGGTTTTATTCCGCAGGCGATTGTCTTACAATAGGCGCCCTCTGCGAGGTGGGTCGTCTCAAGGGCTTTGGGGTGCGATGAGCGCTTGGCCTATTGGGAGGAGCTTCGGAATATAAAGTGCTCGATAAAAGAGACCATGAGCGGTCATCGCGGTGGCGAAGGAAGAACTGAATCGCTTGCAAAGAAAGCTGCGTTAAAAGGCTTAGATAGAAAGGCTGTGTAAAAAGGCTTGGATAGAAAGACTGTTTAAAGAGGCTTGAATAGAAAGGCGGTGTAAAGAGACCTAAAAAGAACAGCTGGGTAGTACGGTTTGGTAGCAAAACCCGTAGAGAACAAATCCAGCATTTATAAAGTTAGCATTCAAACGATGCGCAACGCTTGAGATCGTGAGGGCTGCGTAAGACAAGCAAGGTCTGCGGCCAGCATTTTCTGAGAATGGTCAGGGGCGACGCAGAAAATTTCTAGACATTGAAGTAAGGGTGAAGAGAACATGGTAACAATTCGATTAGCACGCGGCGGCACCAAAAAGCGGCCTTTTTACTACGTCAGTGTTGCTGACCGTCGCGAAAGCCGCAATGGACGTTTTATAGAGCGCGTTGGGTTTTTCAATCCGTTAGCAAAGAACGCAGACGAAAAAATGCGCCTTGATCTTGATCGTATTGATTACTGGACTCGCCAAGGTGCGCAGCCTTCAGATCGCGTAAAGTCATTGATCAAAGCGTACCGCAAGGTCGTTCAAGTTGAGCCTGAAGCCGAAGCTGCGGCTTAACGCCCGAGATTAATCCATTGCTTGCCTCAGAGGATGCCCTGATCCAGATTGGATCAATCGTTGGGGTCCATGGTGTCAAGGGATGGATTAAGCTTTTTTCCGATACCGACCCCGCAGAACAAATTCTTAGCTACCATCCCTGGCACGTCCGCCAACACGGCAAACTCATTGCTGTAGAAGTGGCGGAAGTTCGCCAACAGGGGAAAAAAATTCAAGTTCGATTCAAAGACGTTGATAACCGAAATCAGGCTGAGGCCTGGGTCGGCGCCACGATCTGGACCGAAAAAGCTGATTTCCCACAATTGCCGGAAGGCGAATTCTATTGGCATGAGCTGATGGGTCTAACCGTTGATAATACAGAAGGTGAAATCCTCGGCAGGGTCGCGCGGTTGGTTGAAACCGGCGCTAATGATGTCTTGATAGTGGAGCCTTATGCCGGCAGTGTTGACGGCCTTGAGCGGCTTATTCCCTATGTCGAGCCGCAGTTCATTTTGAAGGTCGATCTGGAAACTCGCTCAATCTTAGTCAATTGGTCCAAGGACTTCTGATGAAGTTTGCCGTCGTATCCTTGATGCCCGAAATGTTCGATGCGATCCGAGACTTCGGCGTGACAAGTCGGGCCTTTGAACGGAATTTGGTCACCTTAACGGTTGTGAATCCTCGGACCTTTGCTGATGATCGACATGGGACGGTTGATGATCGGCCTTATGGCGGCGGCCCAGGAATGGTGCTCAAAGCCGAGCCGATGTTGGCCGCGGTAAGAGCTGCTAAGGCCGCAGTAGGGGGGGCGCCGATCGTTGTCCATTTCTCGCCAAGAGGAAAGCCGCTGGATCAAGGGTTGCTTGCAGCGTGGATTGAGAATTTTGATGAGATGGTTTTTTTGGCCAGCCGGTATGAAGGATTGGACGAACGGGTTATCGATTCCGTTGTCGATCTTGAGGTTTGTGTTGGGGATTTTGTCGTCAGCGGGGGCGAATTGCCAGCGATGATGGCGCTTGATGCCTTGATTCGGCTTCTTCCAGGGGTGCTCGGCGACGAATCTTCAAAAAATGATGAGTCTTTTATTGACGGATTGCTCGAATACCCGCAGTATACGCGTCCTGAAACAGTCGGTGGGCGAGTCGTGCCAGAGGTGTTGCTCAGCGGCGACCACAAGGCGATCGCGCAGTGGCGACATCAGCAATCTTTGGTGGTAACGCAATCAAGGCGTCCTGATCTGTTAAAGCGCCGCGGTGTAACAGATCAAGAGGCGCGGTTTCTTGAGACAAAGAGCCAGAAGCCCGAGTAATGAGGAAACGTTATGAACAACAATAAGATCATTCAGCAAATTGAAGCATCTCAGCTGAAGACAGACCTTCCGGACTATGCGCCCGGCGATACGTTGGTCGTTCAAGTTCGGGTAGCAGAAGGCAACCGCGAGCGGTTACAAGCATTTGAAGGCGTGGTCATTGGAAAGAAAAACCGAGGGTTGAATTCTGCTTTTATCCTTCGAAAGATTTCCCACGGCGTCGGCGTTGAGCGTACCTTCCAAGCCCACAGCCCATTGATCGAAAGTATTACGGTTAAGCGGCGCGGCGATGTGCGTAAGGCGAAGCTGTACTATCTCAGAGAACGAAGCGGTCGTTCGGCTCGAATCAAAGAAAAGTTGAAGTAAGGCGGGCGCTGCGAGGCTTACCTTACCAGTGCGGGGCTTACTGCAATAGTAGGCGCCGCCTCTTCCACAGCCCTTCAAAAAAGTGAAATGGGGTCCCTTCCTGGAGCCCCTAGTGTAGCGCTCACGCCCGTTTGATTAAGCGATTAGGGCTGGTCTATCAAGGCTGCGCTGTTTTTGTCCACAGCCAACGCCCTAATCGGTTATGACCTAAGATCGCAGTGCTCTGGTCGCCCCTAGCCCATTGTTTATGCCAGCAGTGGGCGTAAGCCGCTGCATTCTCTCGATGGCCAGCCAGCCTTTCTTCCAAGCAAGCAATAGTGCTACATTCTCATCAGAGCGCAGCATCCCGCCTGCGCCCCGCAGGCAACTGATGAGGTGAGCCAAATGAGTCATACGACTCCGGTTGTGACGATGCGAAGTTATGGATTTTTAGGATTTCTTACGATCCTCAACGTGATGAATTTTGTTGACCGGCAGTTGTTGGCCAGTTTCTCAAACTATATTGTGCCGGATCTTGGGCTTTCCAATACCCAGTTTGGCTTGCTCACCGGACTCATTTTTTTGACCTTTTACTCAGTCGCCGGATTGTTTATGGGCACCTTGGCCGATCGGGTCAACCGGACACGCTTCATCGCGCTAGGGGTTGGGCTCTGGAGCCTCCTGACGGCCGCGTCGGGCATGGCAAAAGGTTTTTTGTCACTGGCTGCGCCCAGGATGTTAATTGGTGTTGGCGAGTCGATCCTAACGCCGACAGCGATGTCCTTGTTGGCGGACCGATTTCCTGCCCATCGGCTGGGTTTCGCATCAGGATTTTATTACATGGGCGTGCCGATTGGCGTCGGCGTGAGTCTCTTAATTGTTGGGTATGTTGGCCCCGTTATTGGCTGGCGCAATTGTTTTTATCTGTTGGGCGGCATTGGGTTGGCTTTGGCGCTCGTGATGTTTTTCTTAAAGGATCCGAAGCGCTCGGGTGATTCGGTGAACGCTGCGTCCGATTCGGCTCAGCCAGGGTTTTTTGATCTTTTAAAAATTTTGTTCGCCGCGCTTAAAGCCTCTCCAGCCTTAACCATGACCATTGGCGGTGGGGTCGCTTTTCATTTCATTTTAGGCGCGGCGACCTTTGATCAGCTGTGGTATGTCCAAGAGCGGGGTTTTGATAAGGCCGAGATCGCACAAATTACCGGCTGGATTGGTATTACAGCGGGTATCGCGGGCAATCTCTTTGGCGGACTCGGGGGAGACTATTTTTTGAAAAAGACTGGGGTTGGTCGACCGATGTTCTTGTTTTTAGTGATGCTGGTTCTAGCACCCGTGAACATCGCGTATCGCTTGGTTGAACCGGATCATTGGGTCTTCTGGCTTGGGGTGGGTGCGGGCTTTTTCCAACTAGGCTGTTTCTACGGGCCAACCTTCTCAACGGTACAAGAGTTGGTGCCCGAAGAGATTAGAGCAACGGTTGTCGCGTTTTATATCTTACTGTTGAATATGGCGGGTGTGGCGATTGGCGTGAGCCTCGCTGGGATCTACATCGATTATCTGATGGCGATCGGTAATCCTGAGCCCTATACCCAGGCACTGCTTTGGTTCACTGTGATCTCGCTTGCTGCAATTCCGTTGTTTTACTTCGCTGGGCGATACTATGAAACCGATAAGGCGCGTCTGAATGCGCTGGTGCGTGTGGATTGAAAAGAATGAAGGTTTCGCCGAAGGCCTCGCCAAAAGCCTCACCGAAAGCCTCGTCCGTTGACTTAGACGGTTTGAGTGCGGCCAACAGCCAACTGCTGGACGGATATCTGGACAGTATTTGGATGGAGCGAGGACTCAGTCGCAATACGCTGGAATCTTATGGCCGTGATTTGAAGTTCTTCGTGCACTGGCTCCAGGTCAATAATGAGACCATTCTGGGGGCGAGTCGGCACCAGATCTTGGCCTATTTGACCCATCGGGTTGAGCAGGGCATCACGGCGCGTTCATCGGCGCGGGCTTTGTCTTCTATTCGATCGCTCTACCGGTTTTTAGTCCGCGAGGAACGAATTTCGGAAGATCCAACGCTTCGGATTGAAAACCCAAAATTAGGTCGAAAATTGCCGGAATCATTGTCGGAACAAGCCGTTGATGCGCTACTGTCTGCGCCGAATACCAAAACAGCGGTCGGGTTTCGAGATCGAACCATGCTGGAACTTTTGTATGCCACCGGTCTTCGGGTTTCCGAACTGGTGAACCTGAAAATGATTGATGTGAATCTTCGTCAAGGGGTGTTGAGAGTGATTGGGAAGGGCGATAAAGAGCGTTTGGTCCCGATCGGCGCGGAGGCCATTGATTGGCTCGATGCGTTTATTCAAGATCATCGCGCGGCGTTGATGCGCCGAGCAGGTTCCGATGAAGTCCTGTTCCCCAGCAATCGTGGTCGAGCGATGACGCGGCAGGCGTTTTGGTATTTGATCAAACGGCATTCGGCCCAAGCCGGTATTGGTATTTCGCTGTCGCCCCACTCTCTAAGACACGCCTTTGCGACCCATCTGCTCAATCATGGTGCGGACCTTCGGGTTGTGCAGCTGTTGTTGGGGCACAGCGATCTGTCTACCACGCAGATTTATACCCATGTTGCCAAGCACCGAATGCAAGCATTGCATGCCGAACACCACCCTCGGGGTTAATCCGTTTGTGGCAGTCCTTGCTGATGCACTAAACTATGGCTTTAAATCAGAGGTATCCAAATGAACGTGACGAACAGGACCACGCGTTTCATGGCTCCACCCCGAGTCGCCACTTATCTGCAAGCAGCGCTGGCGTTGGTTTGTCTGTGGGGCCTGACGAGTCAAGCCGATGAGCTTGAAGATCTGCAAACGGCGTTAGAGACCAGCAACCTCCCGATCGAATCGATCTCTGACTCAGAGGTACCCGGTCTCTTTAGTTTGAAATTGGTAGATGGCACAACCCTTTTGACCGATGCCACCGGGACTTACTTCATTAATGGTGATATTTACCGCAAGACCAACGGCCGTATGGTCAACCTTTCGGAGCAAGAACGCAGCGATTCAAGAAAGGCTTTGATCGATGGCTTGGACGAAGGGCAAATGGTGGTTTTTGCCCCGCCAACCTCTGGTTTAAAAACAACGATTACCGTCTTTACCGATATTGATTGCGGTTATTGTCGAAAATTGCATCAGGAAGTCCCGGAATTAAACCGCTTGGGTATTGCGGTTCGGTATTTGGCTTATCCTCGCGCAGGCATCGACTCGGCCAGTTACAACAAAATCGTCTCGGCCTGGTGCGCTCCGGATCAAAAGAAAGCGTTAACCCAAGCCAAGGCTGGAGAGTCCATTCCGGGACGATCCTGTGACAACCCCGTTAAAGCCCATTTTGAATTGGGCGGATTGGTGGGGGTTACGGGAACACCGTCGATTGTTTTTGAAGATGGCCGTTTGCTCCCAGGCTATTTGCCGGCTGCGCGGCTGGCAGCTCAGCTCGGCTTGCCCTCGGAATCTTAAAGAGATTTCTGAAAATAGTGCTGCAGAAAGCGTCACCATAGGTGACGCGTCAAGCGCACTTGATTAAACTGTCGCGCATTTCTTGGAGGCAGCACCCATGTCCGAGTTTCAAAGAATCCAGCGACTTCCCCCTTACATCTTTGGCATTACCGATGCTCTAAAGCGGGATGCCCGGGCCCGGGGGGAGGATATTATTGATTTTGGGATGGGTAACCCTGATCAGCCAACGCCGCCTCATATTGTTGAAAAATTAGTTGAAACGGTGAATCGGGGCGATACCCATCGCTATTCGCAGTCGAAAGGTATACCGAGACTCCGGCAGGCCATCTGCAATTGGTACCAAACCCGCTACGGGGTGAGTTTGGATCCTGAGTCTGAAGCGATTGTGACCCTCGGGTCCAAAGAAGGCTTGGCGCACCTTGCGATGGCTATTTTAGGACCGGGGGACTCGGTTTTGGTGCCGAATCCCTCCTACCCAGTGCACCCTTATGGGTTTGTCATTGCAGGCGCAGATGTGCGGCACGTACCGTTGACCGAAGATTTGGACTTCTTCTCAGAACTTGAACAGGCCATCTTCAATACCTGGCCGAAACCGAAAGTACTGGTGCTGAATTTTCCGGGCAACCCAACCGGGCATTGTGTTGATCTCGAGTTTTTCGAACGAGTTGTTGAGATCGCTAAGGCCCATAATTTGTGGGTGGTTCAAGACCTGGCCTACGCAGACCTCGTTTTTGATGGCTATAAAGCCCCTTCAATCTTGCAGGTTGATGGCGCTAAAGACATCGCAGTTGAATTTTTTACGCTGTCTAAAAGCTACAATATGCCAGGCTGGCGAGTTGGTTTTTGTGTCGGTAATCAGACGCTGGTTGGCGCGCTGGCGCGCATTAAATCCTACTTGGACTATGGCAGTTTTACCCCAATTCAGGTTGCCGCGATCACAGCGCTTGAAGGGGATCAAAGCTGCGTAGAAGAAACACGCCTGATCTATAAACGCCGTCGAGATGTTTTGTGCGAAGGCTTAAATGCAGCGGGCTGGGCAGTTACCCCGCCTAAGGCGACGATGTTTGTCTGGGCAAAAATCCCAGAGCAATTTCGGTCTCTAGGCTCTTTGGAATTTGCAAAGCGGTTAATTACAGAGGCCAAGGTGGCGGTCTCTCCGGGCATTGGCTTTGGTCAATATGGGGATGAGTATGTTCGCTTTGCGCTCATCGAAAACGAACACAGAACCCGGCAAGCTTTACGAGGCATCAAGCGGTTACTGGCTAAATGACCAAACGCGAGCGTTACGCATAAGGAGTCGACTGTGAAAATTGGTATTTGTGGTGCGGGCACTGTCGGGCGGGGCGTGACCCAGATTCTGCAAGATAATCATGCTTTGATAACAGCGCGTACAGGCAAGGCTATAGAAGTTACGGTCGTTGCGTCTCGATCGGCGCCGACTGATAAGATCTTCAAGGACATTGCGTATACCGCCGATATTGTTTCCGTTTGCAGACGTGACGATGTCGATGTGGTGGTGGAATTAATAGGTGGCACAACCGATGCCAAAGTGCTTATCGAAACAGCGCTAGGCGCTGGTAAATCGGTGGTGACGGCCAATAAAGCACTGATTGCAGAACATGGCGATGCGCTTTTTGCGCTCGCGGCAGCACATAAGGTTTCGTTGCTGTACGAGGCAGCGGTTGCGGGCAGCATTCCGATTATTAAGGTGATTCAAGAAAGCCTTGCAGGGAATCAAGTTGCTTGGCTTGCGGGCATTATCAATGGCACCGCCAATTTTATCCTGACGGAGATGGCCGCATCCGGACCCACGCGAACCTTCGATGAGGTTTTGCAAGAAGCCCAGGCGTTAGGCTATGCCGAAGCCGACCCAACCTTTGATATTGAAGGCATTGATGCGGCGCATAAGTTAACGATTCTTTCGGCGCTTGCCTTCGATCAACCGCTCAGCCTGCCTCAGGTTCAGATAGAGGGAATCTCGTCTCTGGACCCAGTCGATTTCAAATTTGCGCGGGAACTCGGCTTTAAAATTAAACATCTTGGTATTGCTCGTTGCCAGGATGGACAACTCGAGATGGCCGTGCATCCTAGTTTCGTACCAACAACCGCTATCTTGTCTCAGATCGACGGTGTTCAGAATGCGGTCCTGGTCTGCGGTGATGCAGCCGGTGAGATCTTATGCACGGGCGCTGGCGCGGGCGCAGGGCCCACCGGCAGTGCGGTGGTCTCAGATTTAATCGATTTGGTTCAAGGCACTTGCTCCGGCGGCAGCCTTGGAGGCCGATCATCGGCGCCCAAGCCGCTACCGGTCAGGCCCGTAGCAGAGGTTGCATCGGGCTACTATTTGCGGATTGGGGTTGAGGATCAACCGGGGGTTATGTCTGCAGTGACCTCAATTTTAGCTCGGCGGACGATTTCTTTAGACAAAATACTTCAAGAAGATATCGCGCCGAATCGATCCTTTATTGTCCTCGTGACGGATCCGATCCAGCATGGCGTGATCACAGATGCCATCAATGAGCTCCAAGAGATGCCATCCGTGGTTGCGCCCGTCCAATCGATTAGAGTGTTTCGTTAACCTGTGACCATCGAGCTCGTTCGGCGACCGGGTCAAACGGCAACCGATTTAGCAAGCCTTGAGGCCTTGCTGTCGGTTCGCGGTATCGCGGTCAACGCAGAACCACTGTATGCGTTAGCGGGGTTGGTGCCTCCCGATACGATGAAAGGGTTGCGCCCCGCGGCAACCCTTTTGGTCACGGCAATTCAGCAGCAATCGAGAATCCTGATCATCGGTGATTATGATGCCGATGGCGCAACCAGTGTTGCGCTAATGATAGAAGGCCTGGGATTGCTTGGAGCCCGTCATGTCGAGTATTTGGTCCCCAATCGATTTGAGTATGGTTATGGTTTAAGCCCTGAGTTGGTGGATCTTGCGCTGACTCAGCGTCCGGACCTGATCATTACGGTCGATCAGGGGATTGTGAGTTTTGACGGGGTTGCCGCCGCCAAGGCTGCGGGCGTTCGCGTCATTGTGACGGATCACCATTTGCCGGGTCAGGGTTTGCCAGCGGCGGATGCGATTGTGAATCCGAACCAAAATGGTTGTGAATTTCCCAGTAAAGCTTTGGCTGGGGTTGGGGTCGCGTTTTATCTGCTGATCAAGACGCGAGCGCTTTTAGTCGCCGGCCGACCGGAGGGTAACGATCGAATTAATTTGGCGCAACTCTTGGATTTAGTCGCGCTTGGCACAGTTGCTGATCTCGTCCCGCTGGATGCGAATAACCGTCGCCTAGTTCAATCTGGGATCAATCGTATTCGGGCGGGTCAGGCAAGGCCTGGGATTCAAGCGCTGATTGAGATTTCAGGGTTAGATCATCGTGTTTTGACCACAACCCAGCTGGCCTTTAACGTCGCGCCAAGGTTGAATGCAGCCGGCCGGCTTGAGGATATGTCGCTGGGTGTCGCCTGTTTGCGCTCAACGCCTGAGGCCGCTCAGGCAGCGGCGGCGCGCTTGGATGCGCTCAACCGAGCGCGCCGTGAAATCGAGCAATCGATGCAGGCGCAAGCCACTGAATTACTGCTGGATAGAAGCCGGGCTCAGGATTCGGCGCAATTTGGAATCAGTCTCTTTGATTCGAGATGGCATGAGGGCGTTGTCGGGATTCTGGCCTCGCGCGTACGCGCCCAATGCGCCAGGCCCGTGTTTGCCTTTGCTGAGGCCTCAAACGGGTTACTCAAAGGATCTGGCAGGTCCATTGAGGGGTTGCAATTGCGGGATTTATTGGCAGAGATCGATGCAGCCCGGCAGGGTTTGCTCCAAAAATTTGGGGGGCATGCGATGGCTGCTGGCGTCACCATTCGCCAGGAAGATTTTTCAGAGTTTGCAACGCAATTCGACCTGCATGCCAAAGCACACTTGTTAGGCCGTGACCTGAACGAGCGTATTGTATCGGAGGGTTTAGTGCCCAGCTTCGATCTTGAAAGTGTTGCAGGCCTGGTTCGAGATCACCCTTGGGGACAAGGGTTCCCAGAGCCGATCTTTGATGAGGTGCTCGAAATTGTTGAACAGAAAGTACTAAAAGGAGGGCACCTAAAGCTCAAGCTTCTCAGCCTTCGATTTCCAACGCTTTTGGATGGTATCTTCTTCAACCACAATCGTGTGATTGATCGTCGTAATGTTCGGTTCGCTTTTAAGTTGGACGTGAATCGTTATCGTGGCGTCGACCGGGTGCAGTTATTGATTGTTCATTGTTGGCCATAGCTCGGTTGAAACGTGGCTGGGTAGCAAGCCATGGTTTACAATAGCGGGGTTTGGAGCGCGACCTCGGCTTGAAGCGGAATACCGCGCGAGTCTGTTGCGCACGGAAAGGGACCTTATGTCGACCAGCATCGTATTAGAAGTATCATCATGATAGAAAGTAACGCGCTCTTTGCGAAGATAAAAGATTGCCAGAATCGAACGCAGGTTCTTCGGGGGTATCTTTGACTACGATGACAAAAAAGAGCGGTTGGCTGAAGTTTCGTTAGAGCTCGCTGATTCTAAGATTTGGGACCAACCCGAGCTGGCCCAAAAGCTGGGTCAAGAACGCGCCGCACTCGAAACGGTTGTGTTAACGATTGAACGGTTGGCGCAAGGCCTAGAGGATTTGACGGAAATCCTAACCCTTGCGGTTGAGGAGCAAGACCAAGACTTGTTCGCTGAGGCGGCATCTGACCTTGACGTTTATCTTGCAGACTTAGCCAAACTGGAGTTTCAACGCATGTTCTCTGGGGCGATGGATCCTAATAGCGCCTACCTTGAGATTCAATCTGGATCCGGGGGCACCGAAGCACAGGATTGGGCCGATATGTTGCTTCGAATGTACCTGCGATGGAGTGAGAGCAAAGGCTTCAAAGCAGAAATTGTTGAATTATCCGATGGTGATGTCGCAGGCATTAAATCAGCAACGGTTCGGGTCGCGGGCGCCTATGCCTATGGTTGGTTGCGTACCGAGACCGGAGTGCATCGGCTTGTTCGAAAGTCTCCGTTTGATTCAGGCAGTCGTCGCCATACCTCCTTTGCGTCTGTTTTTATTTCGCCAGAACTGGATGATGATATTGATATTGCGCTTGATATGTCCGATGTTCGCGTTGATACCTATCGGGCAAGTGGCGCCGGTGGTCAGCATGTTAACAAAACCGATTCTGCGATTCGCTTGACCCATCAACCGAGTGGCATTGTTGTGCAATGTCAAAATCAGCGCAGTCAGCATAAAAACAAAGATCAGGCGATTAAACAATTGAAAGCGAAACTCTACGAGTTAGAAGAGCAGCGCCGTAAATCGGAACTCCAGGAAATCGAAGACAACAAATCCGACATCAGCTGGGGTAGCCAGATCCGCTCCTATGTATTGGATTCAGCCAGAATTAAAGACCTCAGGACGAATATTGAGACCTCCAATACCCAAGCGGTGTTAAATGGCGAGCTCGACTTTTTTATTGAGGCCAGCTTGAAGCAAGGTCTTTAAGAGACCAATAACGTTCAATCAGGAACCCTTTTAGGAACCGCTATGGAATCAATCGATCAAAGCTTGGATGAAAACGAATTATTTGCCCTACGCAAGGCCAAGCTGGATGCCTTGCGAGAGACGGGCCAGGCTTTTCCGAATGATTTTCGCCGAACCCACCTAGCGGACGCGTTACAAGTCGAATTTGAGGGTGCGACCAAGCAAGGTTTGGCTGAAACAAAGCCGCAAGC
>JABGWC010000271.1 GCA_018645765.1 Gammaproteobacteria bacterium
CCTATGAAGACCGACGAAAGCTCATTCATTGGTCCGATATCACAACCGATACGCCCGAGCTAACCGGGGCCGAGATCCTCGACCCCGAGCAGCGCAAAGCGGATCTGATGGACTGCGCCGGAACTTTTATGGGCCTCTGGCAGGACCGGGTTTCTCGGCCGCCGAAGTTTGACCTAATCTCGATGATGGCCCACGGTAAAGATACTCAAAATATGACCGAAAACCCGATGCTGTTTCTCGGCAATATTTTGCTACTCATCGTCGGGGGCAACGACACCACCCGCAACAGTATCTCTGGTGGGGTTCTGGCGCTGAACGAGTTTCCGGATCAGCACCGGTTGCTGATGGATCGTCCAGAACTGATTCCGAACATGGTCTCGGAAATGATTCGTTGGCAGACGCCGGTGATTCATATGCGCCGCCGAGCTTTGGCCGACCAGCGTTTGGGCGATGAACTGATTCGGGCGGGCGAGAAGGTGGTGATGTGGTACCTGTCCGGTAATCGGGACGAAAGTGTTTTTCCTGAGGCGGATCGGCTGATGATCGATCGCCCCAACGCGCGCAGTCATGTTGCGTTCGGCTTTGGGATTCATCGTTGCATGGGTAACCGCTTGGCGGAAATGCAACTTCGAGTGCTCTGGGAAGAAATTCATAAGCGCTATGAACATATCGAAGTGGTTGGTGCGGCAGAGCGGAACCCGAATAATTTTATTCGGGGGATTAAATCCTTACCGGTGCGATTGCATCATCGGCGCTAAGTCCTAATGCTGCGCTCAGGCTTAGCGCAAATGGCACTTCTGTAAGGGCTAATTGCGCTAAGTCTGAGCGCATCACGGCGCGGTTTTTAAATGATCTAAAATGAAAGCATATTCTAGCGCCGTCTTTCGGTACCGCTCATACCGGCCCGAGGGGCCACTGTGGCCCGAGGCCATATCCGTATCCAATATCAAATGGTTTTCATCCGTCTTCAAGCGACGAAGTCGCGCGACCCATTTTGCGGGCTCAAAATACTGAACCTGAGAATCATGGAGCCCGGTCGTGACCAGCATGTTGGGATAGTTTTGCGCCTTGACTTGATCATAGGGCGAGTAAGACAACATGTAGTCGTAGTCCGCGGCAATCCTGGGATCTCCCCACTCGCGGTACTCAGAAGTGGTAAGCGGAATGCTGTCATCAAGCATAGTCGTCACAACGTCAACGAAGGGTACCTTGGCAATGATGCCTTGATAGACTTCGGGCGCTTCATTGGCAATGACGCCCATCAACAGACCGCCAGCAGAGCCGCCCGCGGCAAATAGGTTATTGGGATCGGCCAAGCCGGTAGACGCTAGATATCGAGACCCTTCAATAAAGTCGGTAAAGGTATTTTTCTTGTGCTGTAGACGGCCTTGTTCGTACCATTGCCTGCCAAGTTCTTGGCCACCGCGAACATGGATGATGGCAAAAACGAACCCACGGTCTAACAACGACAGGCTAGAAGATCGAAAATAAGGCTCGGTGGAATATCCGTACGATCCATAGGCGTACAGATAGGCTGGTCTGGGTTGGGGTTTTAACGTGTGGTTATAGACCAGGGAAATGGGTACCTCTGCGCCGTCGGAGGCGCTGAAGGTGTGATATTCCGTCGTGTAGTGATCTGGGTTAAAGCTGCCATCAACCTGAGCCTGCTTGAGCAGTTGTGTGTCGCCCGTTTCGGTATTGAAAGCCAGCGTGCTGTCAGGTGTCTTCAAACTGCTCAGCTCATATCGAATGACCGTTGAGGTCGCATCCGGATTAGCAGATAGATTGAGGGTTGCGGGAATATCTTGGATTGGAATATCCCGGGTTGGTTGACCGCTTTGATCATAAATTCGCAGCCGGGCAATCCCGGCTTCGATTTCCTTAGTCACGATAAAGGTATCAAAAACTTCAAAGTCCTCGATAAAGGTTCCGGGATCAGGGGTGATTACGGGCTCCCATGCTGATTGATCGCCCGCATGCTTTGCCTCAACGCGCATCAACCGGTAGTTCGGCGCCTCATCGTTGGTTAATAAGTAGAAATGGTCCTTGAGATGCCGTGCTCGGTATTCATGCTGATCTGTGCGTGCAAGCAGCGGGTAGGGCGCAGCCAGAGGGGTCTTGCGAGGAATGATTAAAATCTCGGTGCTTTCGGTGCTGCTCGCCCTGATAAAGATGAAGGCTTTGCTCCGACTTTCTTCCAGCCAAAGTGAGAAGGTTGGGTCCGTCTCCCGATACACCAACTGATCCTGGCTTTGATCCGTGCCGAGTTGATGCCGATAGACTTCATGTTCGAGAAGCGTCTGCGGATGTTTCTTGATGTAAAACAGGCTTTGACCATCCTGACTCCAGGCCATCGACGGGGCGGCGCCGGTGATCACATCTGGTTGCGAGATGTCAGATCCAACGGCTTTGATTCTGAGCGTGTAGATCCGCCTGCTAAGGGTGTCTTCGGCATACGCAATGAGGTCCTGCGCCGGATTGACGACCCAGTTGCCCACCGTAAAATAGTCAAAGCTCTGGGCAAGTTGATTGACGTCCAGGACCACTTCCGAGGTGTCTGGGTTATCGTTCTGAAAGCGTTTATAGATAGGGTGTTCCAGCCCCGGTTCGAAGACGCGGTAGTATTGATAGCCTCCAAGCGCAATCGGAACCGTCGCATCCTTCTTGGGTAATCGATTGGTAATTTCCTGGAAGAGGGTCGTTTGGAGTCTTTCGGTGTGAGCCATCAGTTGTTGGCCATACGCGTTCTCAGCCGCGAGCAGGGCCAAGACCTTTGGGTCGGATCGCTCATCGTCCCGAATCCAATAATATTCATCCAGACGTCGCTGATCGCCGGCGCCGATCCAGGTCGGCACTTGCTCAGCAA
>JABGWC010000252.1 GCA_018645765.1 Gammaproteobacteria bacterium
CCCAACAGAAAACACAAACCGCCGTGCATCTTGCGCCCCACCTTGTCTTTGATCATCAAGTAGCTGTTCGGTGTACTCCCGAGACTCATCCACGGTTGGGGCTTCACCCAAAAGTCATCCAATATTTCGTACACGCCAATTCCAAGGTAAACAACCACTTCAACCCATAAGACCCCTTTTAGTAACGGCGTCAGAGCGTAGAGATCTGTGGGTGACAACAAGGGCATCTCCTCAACGCCACCGATCACTTTGGTGGGCTAAACGGTTTTTGACGTGCTTACTTCAATACACTTTTTCGATGGCGTTCTTATTCTTGTTTTCGATTATCTTTGAACTCGATGTAACGCCTTTAACTTTCATTTCGACAGACTAACGCTGTCAAGGCGTTGGGTCAAAGCCCTATTTCTAATCGGCTGATCCTCTTTGATTAGCGTTCTCAACGGACTAACCGCGCCGGCGCTAGCTGCGCCAACAATGCGGTCTGGGACCTAGGCACGGCTTCTTTGCGCACCAGTTGGCAGATGAGGTCCGCCATTGCCGGCGCGCTTTGAAAACCGTAACCGCCCTGCCCCGCAAACCAAAAAAATCCAGCCAGCCTGGGATCAGCGCCAACAACAACGTTGCCATCCGGCGCAAAGGTCCGAAGGCCCGCCCAACGAGACTGTATGCGATCTACCGGCAGATCACACACGCTCTGAAACCGGTCAATCGCGAGGGCAATATCAAGTTCTTCTGGTTGTGCGTCACAGGGTGCGCTCAAGGTCTCATCTGCGGGGGAAACTAACAAATGCGCCCCTTCGGCTTTAAAATAAAAATTTTCCTGAATGCCAACACACATCGGCCATCGCCCATGGTTTAGCCTTTCTGGCACAGCGATCAAACACGCCGTTCGACGTTTAGGTTGCAAGCCAAGCGGCGCGAGCCCTGCCAGCCGACCAACCTCATCAGCCCAAGCGCCTGCGGCATTAACGATGATTTTTGCACTGGCAACGACACCATCATGACACCGAACCTGCCAACGCTCGCCGACGCGATCTAAGCCTAGCACCCGTGCATCAGTCTGAAGCGTGCCACCCCGCACACGCAACTGCCTTAGATAGCCTTGCAAGATGGCGTGAACGTCTAAGTCCCCACCAACGGGGTCAAACAACCCCCCGACGACGTTTGAATGAATAATCGGCACTTGGGCGCGAATAGCAGCTGGCGACATGCGTTCCAGCCCGGGTTGATCTGTTGCCATGTCTTCTAGTAGGCCCAACTCGTTTTGTCGGGCTAAAAACAAGGATCCCCGGGATTTTAATAGGTTTGATGCAAACTCTACGGGTGGGGTCTGGTAAAACGCCTGGCTGTCGACCGTCATCCGCCGCACCGCCGCGCTGCCATAGGCGGGCGCAAAGTAGGCCGCCGACCGTGCACTGGCGTGATAGCCCGGTTGTGATTCGGCTTCGATGACCAAAACCTTTCTCGCAGCAGCAAGACTCGCACCGGCGGACACGCCGGCAATCCCACCCCCAATCACGATCACATCAAATTCCGGCGCGGCCATCATTAACTCATGCGTTTCGGTTCTGCTTAAACCCCGTTTGATATCTCGCAAAGCAGCACATCATTGGTAATCTCCAGCTCGGGAATATCGGCCCAACATCGAACCACGCTTTTCTGAGACGATTCCTGACCCTATCCACAACGCCAAAGAATTTTTACTCGCCGGTTATGCCCGCTCGGAATTTTTAAACCCTGAATTTATGAACGCCAACCTTGCTCAACCTCGTGTGCCGCACTTTAGCGCTCAGGTGCCCTGCCAATCCGTCAAGCCGATTACTGACTTGGCGTTGCGCGATGTTCCAGCAAGTACCATCCGCACTAAAATCCAGTACTGTTCAGCGGATCATCATGAAGATGCAGATCAAGCAAACTTCTGGTATGCCCGCTCGCGGACGGACTCTCGGATTCACTCACGAACACACCAGCGATTATCTGATGCCCAACCATAGAATCTGGCGCAGTACGCAATCCATCAACCAAAGATTCTAACGATCGGTTTTCGAAAATATCATGAAGACTTACAGAATCAAGGGCCTCCCGAACACTAGGAATCGGTTGAGCGGTCGCCGCGTCTATATAGGTCGCATCCAACTGATCACGATTGTCATCGCTCCGAATGGGTTCTTCATACAACCGGCTTGACTGCGC
>JABGWC010000207.1 GCA_018645765.1 Gammaproteobacteria bacterium
ACTTTTACATCAAAGGTATTTTAAAAGATGGGGTGTCATCGAATAACCGGATTGATGGCCAAGCAAAATCTTTTGGGGAGTACCTTCGAATGAAGCACATCGAGGTGCCCGAGCGCCTTCTGGCTTAGCCCAGTAGAACCGGCCGACAGCACGGCTAAGGCTCTGCGCCAAACACAACGCTTGCGGGCGAACCTATGCGCGTTTCCTGACCGTGATCAGGCGTTCTTGATGGTCAAGCCGCCATCCGCGGGCAGCACCACCCCAGTGACATAGCGCATCGCAGGCAGCACGAGACTTAGTGTTGCATGGGCCACTTCTTCAGGCTCACCATAGCGACCGATAGCGGTCCGCCGTTTGGCAAAAATAACTTTATGCTCCTCATTGATCCCTTGGGTCATACCGGTATTGATCGGCCCGGGACAGACACAATTGACCGTGATCCCCTCACGCCCAAATTCAATCGCCATGGACCGGGTTAATCCTATAACGCCCGTTTTCGCCGCGGTGTACGGGCCACCATATTTGGTTGCACCGAGCCCTTCTGTCGATGCGATGTTCACGACCCGGCCCTCATTCGACGCACGAAGGTGCGGCAGCGCGGCCCGAACCATCAACGTTTGTGCTGTTAGCAATACCCCAACAACCTTATCCCACGCCTCAATATAGTGATCTGAATCTAAGGGGGCGGGAATCGAGATCCCCGCATTATTAATTAGAATATCGATCCTGCCAAAGTGGGACGCAATGTCCGCCACAACCGTCTGAATCGCATCTCGATCCAACAAATCAAGTACCCATGCCCGGCTTACATACCCGGCCTGGCTCAGTTCATCTTGCACCGCGAGCAAACTCGCCTCATTCACATCGATTAGCGCAACCTGCGCGCCTTCATCTGCAAACAGGTGCGCTGTGGCACGCCCCATGCCACTCCCGGCACCCGTAATAATGGCTACTTTTCCTTCGATCGAACGGCTGAGTTGGCTGAGTCGCGGCATGATTTCTCCAAATTTCTTGATCTGTCTTGAGTCTCTCAGAAAGCCTTTGCATTGACCAGAGCAGTCGCGCCCTCGGTGGGACTGCGATACACTCTTGGCTCAAATAAGAGGCACGAACATGGCTAGACCAGCAAGGCTTGCGCGGATTGACGTAGCAAAGCAAGCAATGAATTTTTCCGCTGCACATTTTACGATTTTTAGCGCAACAGAGCGGGAAGACCTCCACGGGCATAACTTCCAACTCGCCTGCTCAGTGACAGCGCCCGTTGACGACACCGGACTGATGTTTGACTACGCCATCATCAAAAAAACAATGCGCGCCTTGTGTGATGAAATTGATGAGAAAATGTTACTGCCGGCACATTCTCCGTTTCTTTTGATCACCGAAGATGCGGGTTACACCGTCGCAGTATTCAATGGCGAGCGGATTCCTTTTTTGCCGAGAGATGTTTTAGTGCTCCCCGTTGCCAACACAACGGTTGAAGAGTTCTCCCATTACTTCTTGGAAAAGATTCTTCAACTCCCAGAAATTATGGTGCATGGTGTCACCGAGATTACCGTTAAAGTGTCATCCAGTCCGGGACAGGATGGGTGCGCACAATGGAGGGCTAAATGAATACCGTTGTGATCACTGGCGCGAGCAAGGGAATCGGCCATGCGACCGCGCTCAAATTCCTAGCCGCAGGCTATCAGGTCTTTAACGTTTCGCGATCTGCGGCCGCGACACCAGGCATTACAGACATCGCCATTGATCTATCGAGCGCCGATTTTGAAGCCGTAATCACCGCCAAATTGTTACCTCAAATAGCGTCTCCTGAAAAATTAATTCTGATCCACAATGCGGCCAAGCTCGCTTCTGGATCTCTACAAGAAACCAGTGGCGAGGCCCTGGCCGATATTTTGGCGCTCAATGTCACCGCCCCACAACGGCTCAATCGAATGTTTCTCCCAGTAATGTCTGCCGGTAGCGCCATTTTGTATGTTGGCTCAACGTTGTCCGAGAAAGCGGTCGCCAATTCGTTCACCTATGTCACCAGCAAGCATGCCATGCTTGGCATGATGCGCGCGACCTGCCAAGACCTTGCCGGCCTTAAAATTCACACTGCCTGCATCTGCCCTGGGTTTACAGACACTGAAATGCTTCGAGCCCATGTTGGGCAGGACTCTGCAATTTTAAACAGCATCGCTGGCGGCAGCGCCTTCGGTCGACTGATTGAGCCGACAGAAATTGCGGATTTATTGTTTTTTTCAGCCGAGAATCCAATTATTAACGGCGCAGTCCTTCACGGCAATTTGGGTCAAATCGAATCCTAATAAACCGCGTACCTTTAAGGAGGTCGTCAGTATGCAGCCAACGAAGACCACCCTACTCATTCGACGAGAACGGGTCTTTCTCATTCTATCAGGCATATTTTTATGTGCCATGACCATGCTCAACCTGCTTGGCATTACCCGGTTTATAGAACTTGGGCCCTGGACGCTGGCGGTTGGCGTTCTACCCTATCCCATCACTTTTTTATGTACCGACTTGGTCAGCGAGCTTTATGGCAGGCGTCGTGCGAACTTTTTAGTGACCTTTGGGCTCTGCCTAAACTTTTTCATTTTGGGCTTCATGTGGTTAGGCAATGCGCTACCGGCAGCCGAGATCCAAGCACCCTGGCAAACGCTCATGCTCGCAGAGCCGGTTGGACTGCCCAACGGCGACAGTGTTACCGGCGAGATTGAGCTTTTTAGCCTGCTCTATGCCACCACGTCAGGCGCGGTACTCGCGTCAATGCTGGCTTATTTTGCCGCGCAGTATTGCGATGTATTCCTATTTCATTTTTGGAAGAACTTAACGAAAGGCAAGCATCTTTGGTTACGCAATAATGGCAGCACGGTGATTAGCCAAGGCGTTGATTCCTTCATGGTCGTCGCCGTCACCTTTGGCGCTCAGTTCCTCGCTGGGGCAATGACCCTTGCCACGTTATTCAGCCTGATGGCAGGGAACTATTTGTTCAAACTCACGGTTGCGCTACTCGATACCATTCCGCTCTACATTTGCGTGCATTACTTAAGACCCTATCTTGGTCTAAAGGACGGTGAGGTTGGTTACGAAATCGATTGATAGTGAGGCCATCCTACACTTTTGGTTCGACGACGCCGTTCATCAGCCTGACTCTATCCAGCGAGCAAAGCAGCGCTGGTATCGTGGTGGCGCCGCCCTGGACCGACTCATTGCAGCGCAGTTTAAAGCAATGCACGCCTCAGCAGCGGCTGCAGAAATTGGCGACAGACTCACCGATCGTGAAATTCTGGCTCGGATCATACTGCTTGATCAATTTTCAAGGCACCTGTATCGCGGCACGCCCAAGGCCTTCGCCTTCGACCCGCTGGCATTAATTTTTAGCTGCCAGTTGTATGACGCAGAGACGGTGGTTGACCTTCATCCCGTCGAACAACTTTTTGCGCTCCATCCGTACCATCATTCAGAGAATCGATCAGCGCAACGCCTCGGCATTTTAAAGCTCGAAACCCTAAACCAGCAAGTTTCATCCTGTTGGTTGCCCCTATTTCAAGGCTTCTTGAAGTCCTTTCATGAGCACGCTTTAATCATTGAACGATTTGGGCGTTTCCCGCACCGAAATGACATCCTTAACCGCGCCACCAGCCCGCAAGAAACCGAGTATTTAAAACAGCAACCTCAACGTTACGGACAATCACATGGCCATCATTAATCAACTCATGCCTTGCTCCAGCCATGACCCTGCAACACTTACCGCCTTTGATGGCGTGATTGATCAATATCTTCGATACAGCACGCAGACCCTGTCCACGCTGGAAGGCATCCAAGCCAATGATCCAGACTTCGCTCTGGGGCATTTGTTTCGAGGATACCAATTAAAGATGGCCAGCGATCCGCGGTTTTCTCAACCGCTTGAGCAAAGTCTGCACGCAGCCCAGCAAACGGCGGGCAATGCTCGAGAGCGAGCACACGTCGCCGCCTTAAAGGCTTGGCAGCGCAATGACACCGACAAAACCAGCGCCATATTAGGCGAGATCTTAGCGGCAGATCCGACGGACCTGATCGCGCTCAAAGCTTCCAACCATCTACACTTTTATCGCGGCGACGCGCACGCCATGCTCGCCGCCATTCAAGACAGCCTACCGCACTGGCCGCAAGACCATCCT
>JABGWC010000163.1 GCA_018645765.1 Gammaproteobacteria bacterium
AACATCGTAAGTCTCGATGAACTGCTGGATAACGTCATGCTCTATTGGTTACCGAATGCGGGCGCTTCTTCTGCTCGGATTTACTGGGAAAGTTTTGGCAGCAGCACTTTGTCATCCTTACCGGTTACCGTACCATCTGCGATCAGCATCTTTCCGAAAGAGATCTTCAAAACGTCTGAGCGATGGGCAAGGCAACGCTATCAGGACCTTCGCTACTTCAATCAACTATCAAAAGGGGGGCATTTTGCCGCCTTCGAACAACCCGACTTATTTGTGCAAGAACTCCGTGCCGCGTTTGACAAAATGCGTGATTAATCCTGCGCCTGAGCGGTCTATTTCACATCAGGCGTCGACGGGCTGCTGACCGCTGGATTCCTCAAAAACCGTTTCGGCGAGGCTGAGTACCAAATCCTGAACGCGTGCTGAAAGGAGCTGGGCTCAGAGTAACCAAGCATCTTGCTCACGTCTTTGACCGGATGGCCGTGACTCAACAACCGCATAGATTCTTTACGCCGATAATCCTGAAGAATTTCACTAAACTTCGTATCCTCTAACGCGAGGCGCCGGCGCAAGGTCGAGGTCTCCATCCCAAACGCCTCGGCCGCTAGTGGCATTGAGACCTTCTCAAAGGATCGACACGCCTGATCAATGTAATCGAGCACCCGTCCACCAACCCCATCAGAATCAGCCCGAGCCCGCAAGGTTGGCTGAATAAGGGCTTTAAAGTGTGACGCTATGCCCTCATTCGCAAAAATAGAAGGCTGCTCGACCTGATCTTTAGCCCAGACGACCTCGGTCACTTGGTCGCTCGTAACCCCAAGCTCAATTTGACGATTCAGGTATTCGGTCAAGGCCATCGGCCGACCACGGTAAATCAGCGCTTGAACCGGCAGCACCCCAGACTTCGCCAATCTCGAAATACCCGACAGGAACTGCGCGACAAAAAAATGATGCTGCCAATCGTAAATCGGAATCCGCGGCAGGATTCGGATCGAAAAGGTCTTAGGGGTTTCAATCGTTGTATTGTAGACCACATTGGTGTCCATCAGCCGAGTATCCGCGACACATTGAATCGCAGCCTTGATCGTAGCCTGGGTCACCGCATAACTCATCCGGGCGACCATCGGCTTTTTGAGCCCTGATTCTCGCCAAAAAACATCAAATGCGCCGGGATCCTTCTCTAAAATAGTTTCCATATCACGGTTGACTTGCTCGAAACTCAAAGAGAAGTTCGGGTCAAGACTTGAGTCCCCGTTCGACAAAACCTTCTCATAGATCGATGGTTTTAAAAAACTACGGTCTCGACCAAACTGATAGATCGAGATAACAGCCGGGCCATAAAACCAGACGAATTGTTGCTTATCACCGCTACCAACCTTGGCACCTGCCTCTTTCACCGGAACGCGTCCTTTTAATAGACCCTTACAACCTGGCTTACACCCTTGCTTGAACCCTTTTCAAACAGAAATAAGGGTCGCAACCCTTGGTCAACAAGACACTGCGAGACCTTAGGCCGACATCCACCTTACAGTTAATCTACACCGATATAGTTACAGAAGAGAATACTTTTGCGCGAAAAGAACAATATTTACTGCTTTTTGAGAAGATCAAGCCGGATCTAACCGCTTCTTCGAGCTCGCATCCCAGGCCGCCACCCGTGCTTCAACGCCGAAAATTTAAGCCGGCTTTTTCATGAGCAGAGCAGGGGTGCGGTCTTTATAGGCCTGATAGGCTGCTTCTCGACCCCATTTACGATCGGCACGGGCCTCAAGCATGCGAACGCCGCTAACGTAGTTCATCAGCACGAATACAAAAATAGGCGAAATCAACGCAAAATGCTGAAGCCCCTGGAGCACGGGGTAAGCAATTAGCGCAATCCCAAACCACAATAGAATCTCGCCAAAATAGTTAGGATGCCTGGACCAAGCCCAAAGACCTGACTGGATAAATTGATCGCGATTCGCGGGATCCTGGCGAAATCGTGTCTTTTGTGCATCTGAGACCACTTCGATGCCAAATCCAACCAACCAAACTAGCCCACCAATAAGAGCCCAATAATCTAACGGCAACTTCTCAGACGCGGTCATTGCCGCCAGGGCCGCCGACAGCGTAATGGCAACCCACAACCCTTGTAGCGTCCAGGTCATGAAAAACTGCAAAAAATCCGTTTTCATTTCACGGAACCGGCGATCTTCACCAGCGGACAACACCCGCCGGAACAAAAATTGACCGAGTCGGGTTGCCCAGATCAGTACCAGCGCCCCGATTAAATAGTCTCGCGGGTTTGATTCAGGAACAAAACTCAGGGCAATCGCCACCAGCGTGATGTAGGTTAAACTTCCGGCCAGATCGTAAAATTTTTCTGTACTGAAACCATAGGCCGGGACAAACGCGCACCACTGAACAGCAAAGCTCAAAGCAACACAACCAGCAAAAATCGGCAGTCCCTGCACCATGACCCCCTCATCTGAGCCCATGTAAGCCATTGCCAAGCCCAGCAGGATCGCAAACAACGTACCCGTGATCCAAATCGCGTTTTTCGACATCCTTAACTCCCCTATGATTCTCAACTGTTGATTATCAACGCTTTATTAACCCTGACCACCTCTGTTAAAAGCCGCTTAATCGGACCGCGTCTTGCGATCGTCTGGCCTACGCCGATCAGGTCAATCGCGCCGCCCATTATTTGCCCGCCGAGCACCATCAGGACGAAGCTTTCAGCCCAATATCGAATCAAAGCCCTGCGATCATGACCCAGCCCCGCCTGCCCTACTAAAACGCCTCAAACCCAAAAAAGCAGGCTCCAGCGTCGTCCGGGTGGGCGGCCTGACGCGACTCAACCTGGGCCTTAATCGCATCCCCCTTTTAAACGCCCGCACTCGCGCCGTCCCTTCATGGCGCCGCCATCAAGGTGTTCATCAGTCCCGCCAACCGGTACCCCGCTTGTGCAAGACGCAATTTGGCCACAGGCCAATTAATCGCTTGGTAATCAGGACTTAGGGCATAGCGCTGAGTCGACCAAGGCTCGCACCCAGACTCGGATTTACGACAGTACTGAACCCTTGGATGGGTCACCAAATCCATAGACTCTTGCGCCCAACTCAGCGCAGTTCCCTGATCAAAGCCGTCGGCGCCAGGCAGAGCGAGTAATTCGACCAAAAGATCCGAGCGTGACTTTCCGGTTGTGGCCACTAAGCAAAAATCCCAAACGCCATGAAGATTGGCGCAATCGTCATACCCCGTGACCTGTGTGCGATTACCCCCTAGATCCTCAAAAAAACTCACGTGGAGGGGTTGATGGAGATCTCCGATCCAATGACTCAAAAACATCAACGATTGCAAACGAGACCAAGACGACAACTCAGCCTGTTGCAGCAAACCAATGTGGGTTTCAATTGCGGTTAAAAGACAGCCCGTTACGCACTTGTCGTAGTTGACGGTGGACGCATCACGCGCAACATTGACATAGTGCCAAGACGCAACCGACCTGTACTGTTTTAAGGGCCGAACCTGATCCGCCCAAGTACACAAGTCCGCAAACGCCAGCGCCTTGCCTTCAAACACATCTTCCCGCTGTGCATCCGGCAGCGCCTGCATCAACACCTGTATTCGTGCCTTGACCGAGTCGGTCAATTGGCTTTCCGCAACCTCGCAGGTCAATTGATGACCCGTTGCCGACCAACCCAGTGCAGCGGGCAACCAAAAGCAACTGCCAAGCGCCATCAGGACCGCGGTCACGCGCCGTGTTTGCCGGGCAAGGGTCGGCTTAACCCTATTTCGGAGCCGAGGTTTTAAGGGCTTAACCGTTATCATTATATTCCACCTGAGTGTTGTTAACCGCTCGCGCGCGCTTGAGATTCAATGAACCGTTTCAAAAAGCTCACGTGTTCGTTCACTCGGAAATCTGCCTGCAGCGCATCGATAATAACGCCCTCAGGGCTGATCAAATAAGTGACTCGACGCACCCCTAGCCCCAGCGGCCCATTCACTTTATAGGCCTTGATGACGGTTTTGTCGGCATCTACTAACAACGGAAACGGCAATTCGTACTGGCTCGCAAACCGAGCATGGCTGTCCTCACTCTGAGGGCTAATCGCCAGCACCGGCAGTGAGAGAGCTTCTAAGTCTTCGTGCATATCACGTATGCCACAAGCTTGTTTCGTTCATCCTGGCGTGAAATCGGCTGGATAAAAGTACAAAACCAAAGCACGGCTACTGATAAAGTCCGCCAAACTAATCAGATTACCCGACTGATCCGGTAGCGAAAATGCTGGCGCTGTATCCCCTGACTTTAACATTGCTTCTCCTCAAATCTTTATCTGCCAATAAACCCATTACACTCATTGCATAACAGCTGACCAAGCCGGGCTTATTGGCGCTCCCCGCTTTGGCTCGACCTGTCGCGCAAACCTTTTACCAAACCTTTTACCAAACCTTTTACCAAATCTTTTACCAAACCTTCGGCATGCCACGCTTTCCGTTTAGATGCTATCACTGTCGCTCTCGCGGTCCTAGTCAGCCGGTGGATCAACCAAGCCCATGCAAAGATGCCAATCTCGAATAGATTGAGCGATAATAACCGAGCCTGAACCGCCAATCTGGAGGCAACCTGATGGAAACTTACGAGGTCATGAAAACCACCTTTGCGGCACGATCCTTTACAGATCGCGTCATCTCGAATGACACCCTGTACCGGATATTAGATCATGCCAGATTTGCCCCCAGTGGCGGTAATCGCCAGGGCTGGAAAGTCTTGGTGATCACGGAGCCCGCGTTGAGAGCTGATTTACAAGCCCTCATGGCGCCCACAATCCAAGCTTACAAAGCCATGGCAGTCGCCGGCGAAACGCCTTTCAACAGCATTTCACCCTCCACCGTGACCCAGGCCAGCATCGACGCTATGTCTCCTGACATGCCCTTTACCGGACAACTCACGCAAGCGCCGGTTGTGCTGGTGGTTACCGTCGATTTGAACCTTGTGACCGCGTTCGACAAGGATCTCGACCGCGTTGGCGTGATCGCTGGCGCCTCTATCTACCCCTTTGTCTGGAACATCCTGCTCGCTGCGCGCAATGAAGGTTTAGGCGGGGTCCTCACAACCTTTCTCAGCCATACAGAGCCCGAAGCCAAGCATCTTTTAGGCATTCCAACCGACCATGCGATCGCAGCACTCGTCGGCATTGGTGAACCGACTCGGCAGCTCACTAAATTAAAACGTCATCCGGTAACCGCTTTTACAGCCCTGAATCATTTTTCGGGAGCGCCACTCGATGCCCCATGACGCCGGCGCCGCCGAACCCTTTGTGGTCTCGGCCTTTTACCTCTTTGCCAGAATAGAATCGCCTGAAACACTGCGAAAGACACTACTAAGGTTAGTCGGCCGCTTTAATATCTTGGGCACGATGTTGGTCGCCCCGGAAGGAATTAATGGCACCGTTGCAGGCTCGCGGCGCGAAACAGATCAGCTATTTGACGCTATGCGAGAAGATCCGCGCCTGCGCAATCTGCAAACCAAAGAATCCTACTGCGCCGGGGCACCGTTCCTGCGCGCAAAGGTGAAGCTAAAAAAAGAAATCGTCACCATGGGCCAACCCGACCTAGACCCCGCTCACGATGCCGGCAAGTACGTCGCGGCAGAAGACTGGAACGCGTTGATTCAAGACCCCTCCGTGATGTTGATCGATACGCGCAATGATTACGAAGTCGAAGTGGGTACCTTTCAAGGCGCTTTGAACCCAGAAACCCAGTCCTTTCGCGACTTTCCCGATTACGCCGCGCGCACACTGCCGGCCAACAAGGATCAGAAAATTGCGATGTTTTGCACAGGCGGTATTCGATGCGAAAAATCAACGGCCTACCTCAAGTCGCAAGGATACTCTGAGGTTTATCACCTTGATGGCGGAATCCTGAAGTATTTGGAAACTGTGCCAAAGGCAGAGTCGCTCTGGCAGGGGGCTTGTTTCGTCTTCGATGAGCGTGTGGCGGTTGATCATGACTTACAACCTGCGGGCTACACCCAGTGTCATGCCTGTCGCCGGCCATTAACCGAGACTGATTTGAGGTTAGCGTCTTATACACAGGGTTTGTCCTGTCGGTACTGCATCGGGCAATTAACGAGCGATCAACAAGCGCGATTTGCCGAACGCGAAAAACAAGTCCAGCTCGCTAAGGCTCGGGGCGAGGCCCACATTGGCGATGCCGCACGTACAGTCCAGAAAAAACGCAAAGCGCGGAAACTCAACTTAAAGCAAGCTCAAGCCGCGCGGCCCGGCACGCAAAACGGTCTGTCAGATTAAACATCCTGATGAACCCCAATAAAAGCTGCCGGTGACAAGCTGCTGAGACACCGCCAGCCAGGATCCTCAAAAAGGGCGACTGAAACTTCAGCATGAAACTCGCGTTATAACGTTAACGCTTTCACAAATTGCGGCCGTGTTTTGAGCACATCGAAATAGGCAACAACCCGACTCAAACCGGGCCCGATCAACCCAAACCGTTCGGCGAGCACCAACGAGTAGCCCATATTGACGTCTGCCGCCGAAAAGGCGTTCCCTAGCAAATAAGGCCCTGTGCCCATTCCCACCTCAAGGGCTTGCAAACAGATGCTCGCCCGCTGCCGAGCATCATCGACGACGGCCGGTATCCGCTGGGCTTCAGGACGCACAACGGTATGCTGTGCAATATCGCCTAAGGGCCTCGCAAAAGTCGCCTCCGCAAACCAGCTCCATTGCTGAAACATTGCAGCTGCTTGGGTACCCGCTGCGGGTTGGAGTCGGCCCGAGCCATAAGCATCGAGTAGATACTGCAACATTGCGCCCGATTCAAACATCGTAAAGCCATCGTCGCGCAGGACCGGCACTTTTCCAGTTGGACTGAGCGCCCGCCAGCCTTCAGAATTCCGAAACTTTGACGAAAAATCGATGGTTTCAATGGTCAAAGGCAGATCCAACTCGAGACACAACCAAATCACTCGAAGCGATCGGGAGCCAGGAACATGATACAAAGTTAAAGCCATGAGGCTATTACTCCTTGATAAACAACTGCGCGTTTGCAGCCACTGCCAACTTGCATAGCCCAAGATCTCTTGTAAAGTGAACGTATGTCAACCACTCGAACAAAGATAGAAGCGCTTTGCCTTTTGAATGATGAGGACCTGCCGCTAGACCGATTGGCGCTATTGTTTGCAGCAGAACATCAAGCCCAAGACATTGACCTTGAGGGTTGTCTTCGCCATTTGGACACCCTTGCGGACGATTTCCTAGCAACGGTACAGCCTATCGGAGCAGAACAATTAGTCTCATTCCTTGCCAACACACAGCAATTTATGGGCAATACCCAAGCGTATGGTCTTGCCGAAAACAGTTATCTGAACCGCGTGCTCGCCGTTCGACGCGGTATCCCGATTACCCTTGCACTGATTTATTTGTCCGTTGCAGAACGGGTTGGCATTGCCGCAACCGGCATCAACTTCCCAGGACACTTCTTAATTCGCTTCCCTGAGCAGGACAATATTTTAATTGACCCTTTTGCAGGCCGCGCGCTGAGCCAATCAGACTGCCAAACTTTGCTTCGCCAGAACCTCGGCCCCGGCGCAACGCTTGAAGCGGCCCACCTTGAAGCGGCCAACCGGCGCGATCTGCTCATGCGTTTGATCGAAAACCTAAAACAAGGGTTTTGGCGCGGCCGTGCTTGGCAGGCAGCAGAACTGTGCCTTGAGCAGCAGCGCTTGCTTCGGCCGAACCAAGCGGCGCTTAAATTACAATTGGCCAACATTAGAGAATTGCGGGGCGACTTAGAGTCTGCAAAAAACCTCTACACTGGACTGATCCAAACCACAAAAGACTCGGATATTGGCAAACTCGCAGCACAACGCTTAATGGCCATGGGTCACTCAAGACGCAATCTTCACTGAGACCTAGCCAAAACCCGAGACCAAGGCGACCCGAAACAGGCCGTCTTAAGCTTCAAGCAACGCAAGCGCCGCTTCAGCACGTCGCGTCACACCCAGTTTTTGTTTCTCTAAATCCACGTCTCTTGACTCGCCCATGGCGCCCATCAGATAACGCTTGTAAACGCCCTGCCCAATGGCCGCCAACCGCCAGTGCTGGAACGCGCGGTAGTAATTGATCTGTGATAAATCTCGTCCCGTCCGAGCTTGGTAAATATCGCAAAGGGCGTCCCGAGACAGATATCCGCCAACCGCTGTGGGCGATTGATCGCCCTCTCCGGGGGCCTCGATCTCGCCAGGACTGACCCAGTTGTTGAGCAAATAGCCAACATCAGCAAGGGGATCCCCCAATGTGCACAGTTCCCAATCTAGAATCGCTTTAACCCGATCATCAGAGACAATCATATTACCCAACCTAAAATCCCCATGAACAATGCTCGACCCAATCTGCTCAGGCATCCGCTCGGCGAGTAATTGTTGGCTGGCTTCCATTTCTGGAATGGGGTGGGTTTTCGAGGCGACCCATTGTTTGGTCCATCGATTCAACTGCCGGGACAGATAAGCCTCTTTGCGCCCGAGATCACCCAGCCCAATGCCGTCGACATCGACCTCGTGCAGATCGCACAGAATATTCACGACATGTTCACTGAGAGCCGTCCGATGACTGACCTGCACCTGTTCACCCACAACACTATCATTTAGCACCAAGCCATCAACAAACCCCATCACGTAAAAATCGGCGCCATTGACGCTTGCATCCTGACACAAGCCGTAGGTCTTCGGGACTGGCACCGTATTGCCTTGCAAGGCATGGATAATTTTATGTTCGCGACTCATATCATGAGCGCTTTCAAGGACATGCCCTAAAGGCGGCCGACGCAGCACATAGCATTGCCCCTGCGCATCACGACAACGATAGGTTAGGTTCGAGTGCCCACCCGTAATCAAGTCATACTCAACTGGGTCTGCCAAATCAGGAATCTTGGATCTAATCCATGCCGTAACAGTGGCCTCATCAATGCCCTCGATCATTCCAACTCCTTGTTTCATCTTCACGAAGATTAAACCATAACCCCATTAAGCGGTGAAATTCTATCGGTTGCGGCCATCTCGATCGACCTGCCTGATTTTGTCACTGAGCGTGGCGAGGCTCGCCCTGACAACTCGGTTACCCGTTGTTGGGCTAGGCTAGGTCAAACAAGGGCAATCTAGCGTGGTCCTTAAACCTTCTCCAAGCAAGTTTGACCGCGTAAGCCAAAGTCCCGAATCTAAACCCGGAACGAAGATCCTCTATCGCCGATACAGGGTCGGCAGTTAACCCAATTCCTAAAGGTTGCCTTGTCTCTAAATTTAAAGCCCCTTCCTCGAGACGCAGGCGCAACACCGGCTGTTCCGCCGCGTCGAAAAATTTAAGGGCAAGCCTCGGGGCGTTGCAGTTTTATGATATCTTTTGCCGGCCCTCAATCCTCAGCGAGTCCTGATGAAAACCCGATCCTTTTTATGTCACGAAATAGCCGATTCTATTGATGGATTAAC